>JAGQYY010000062.1 GCA_020435825.1 Aequorivita sp. | reverse complement strand
AAACAATGTGGCTTTGGCAAAAATCTTCCCAAGCGGTTGGGAAATTGTAAATACAAGTTTCTCAGAATTGAGAGGAGGCGCAAGTGGAAACGCACGTTATACAGACATTCGCGATGACCGTGTGAATTTCTTCTTCGATTTAAAAGCCGGAGAGACCAAAACGTTTAGCGTAAAATTGAACGCTTCCTATTTGGGAACGTATTATTTGCCCGGAACACAGGTTGAGGCGATGTATGACAATAATTACTATGCAAGAAATCAAGGGATGTGGGTGACTGTGGAGTTATGATTTGTTTCTAACGCAATGAAAAATAACTGTGTCACGCAGAGCCTGTCGAAGCGTATTGGGAGGGTCTTCGACAAGCTCAGACTGACATTGTCTTCGACAGGCTCAGACTGACATTGTCTTCGACAGGCTCAGACTGACAAGGGATATAAAAAAATATAAATTAAAAGAAATTGTCACGCTGAGCTTGTCGAAGTGCCAAATGTTGTTAAAAATTAGATTATGAAATTTTACTTCACGTATATTGTTGAATGTGCGGATAGATCCTATTACACCGGAATGACAAATGATTTAGAACGTAGGCTTGTACAGCATAATGAAGGAATAAAGAAAGATAGTTATACTTTTAAAAGGAGGCCTGTTGAACTGAAATGGTATTTGCAATGCACAAATCCTACGGAAGCAATAAAAATCGAAAAACAAATTAAAGGCTGGTCACGACGAAAGAAAGCTGCATTGATTGAAGAGAATTGGCAGGATTTAGTAAAATTTTCAAAAAATTATACTGAATATGGGCATCCCGATACCAGAAAGCCGTCTTCGGCAGGCTCAGACTGACATTGTCTTCGACAGGCTCGGACTGACATTGTCTTCGACAAGCTCGGACTGACATTAGTATTCATAATTGTTTTTAAAACTTATATTGAAATTTCCTCTACTTGATAACATTTTAAAAACCCACAAAATAAAACTCCTTCCCTTCGGGAAGGTGGGGATGGGCCTTTTATTCTTGGTTTGGCTCTTCTGCCTCCCCTCGCCATTATTCAACGTTCCCACAGCCACCGTTGCCGAAAGCAGCAGCGGGCAAATGCTCGGCGCACGTATCGCGGACGACGGCCAGTGGCGATTTCCAAAAATGGATTCCGTGCCGGAGCGGTTTGAAAAGTGCATTATCTATTTTGAGGACGAACATTTTTACTGGCATCCCGGCTTCAATCCAGTTTCAATTTCAAAAGCGCTTTGGAACAATCTCACTAGCAATTCACGTCGCGGCGGAAGTACGATTACGCAACAAGTAATCCGTCTTTCCCGAAAAAATAAAGGACGAACTTATTTCGAAAAACTGATAGAAATTTTTCAGGCCACACGGTTGGAAGCAGGTTATAAAAAGAAATCAATACTCAATTTATACGCTTCTTATGCGCCTTTCGGCGGAAATGTGGTTGGCTTGGAAACCGCTTCGTGGCGTTATTTCGGCATTCCCGCAAGCGAATTGAGTTGGGGGCAATCGGCAGCCTTGGCAGTACTTCCAAATGCGCCTGCACTTATTTTCCCCGGAAAGAACGAAGCAATTCTGAAACAAAAAAGAGACGCATTATTGCTAAAACTTTTTCAAAATAAAGTGATTGATGAAACCACTTATCAATTGGCTTTGGACGAAAATCTCCCCGGAAAACCCTTGCCATTGCCAGAATTCGCACCACATTTAACCGAAAAAATACGAAAAGAACATCCCGGTAAACGTATAGAAACTACGATTGATTTTTCCCTTCAGCAAAAGGTGAATAATATTGTGAAGGAGCAAAATTATAAGTTGTCACAGAACCAAATCCACAATCTTGCGGTTTTGGTTATGGATGTTAATACACGGGAAGTTTTGGCGTATGTGGGCAATTCCCCAACCTCTCGGGAGCATAACAACTTTGTTGATATTATTGAAAAACCACGAAGCACGGGCAGTATTTTAAAGCCGTTTCTTTTTACATCGATCTTGGATGCTGGTGAAATTCTTCCGAATATGTTAGTTGCAGATATTCCAACGACAGTAAATGGTTACATGCCCGAAAATTTTGATAAAAAATTCAACGGCGCAGTGCCGGCAAGTGTGGCTCTTTCGCGTTCGCTGAATATTCCGGCGGTGCGGATGTTGCGTGATTTTGGATTCCAAAGATTCTATAATATTCTTGGGAAAATGAATCAAAAAGCGATCGATAAACCTGCGGATTATTATGGGCTTTCGTTAATTCTTGGTGGCGCGGAAAGCAGTTTGTGGGACATCACGAAGGCGTATGCGGGAATGGCTTCGACTTTAAATTTTTTCAATACTACTTCCAGCGAATATCGAAAAAATGAATTTGTGGAACCTGTTTATGTGAAAAACCACGAGGAAATTGAGTTCGGGAAAACACAACAAAAACCTTCCGTTTGGAATGCGGGAGCAATTTACGAAGCCTTTGAAGCGATGGAAAAAGTAAACCGCCCCAGCGGAGAGGAAAACTGGGAATTTTTTACCAGCAGTCAACCGTTGGCCTGGAAAACCGGAACGAGCTATGGATTTAAGGATGCGTGGGCTATTGGCGTTACACCAAAATACGCAATCGGCGTTTGGGTCGGGAATGCCGATGGCGAAGGGCGTCCGGGATTGACGGGCATTCAGGCCGCCGCCCCGGTTTTGTTTGATGTTTTAAATGTTTTGCCGCAAAGTGGTTGGTTCAAAATTCCGTATGATGAATTGGTTGAAGTTGAAATTTGCACTAAAAGCGGCCATCTTGCTGGGCTTTTTTGTGAGAAAACAAAAACGGAATGGATTCCTAAAAACGGAATACGGACCGAAGCTTGCCCCTACCATCAAACCGTGTTTTTGAACGCTTCAGAAAATTTTCGGGTTAATTCCTCGTGTTTTCCACTTTCCGAAATGAAACAGCAAAACTGGTTTGTGCTACCGCCGGTGATGGAATATTATTATGCGCAGTTGCATCCCGAATATAAAGTGTTGCCACCTTTTGCGCCGGATTGTTTGCAAGATGGTGAAAAGTTGATGGCTTTTATTTATCCAAAGAGAAATGAAGCCGTTTTGCTGCCGAAAAATTTTGATGAAAATGTAAACGAGGTCGTTTTCAAGCTGGCACATCGTTCGCCGGAAACAACTGTTTTTTGGTATTTGGATTCAAAGTATATCGGGAAGACCGAAACCTTTCATGAATTGGCCCTTTCGCCAAAACCGGGCAAGTATCTTTTAACCGCTGTCGATTCGGACGGCAACGAGCTTCGTGAAAAGATCCAGATAAAAACCGCTTCAGAAATCCCATAAAACGTTTTTAACACTTTTTTAACCCCCGATTGGTTCGGAACAAAACGAACCAATTGTATATTTGCGCCGTTAAAATGACTGTTTGCATGGAAACGTTAAATAAAAAGAAAGCTTATTTGGTAGAAAAACTGGGTGTTTTTCTTGAGCGAAAGGAAGGCTTGGCGCCTATTGCAGCTAGAATTTTGGCACAAGTGATACTTACCGGAAAGCAAGGAACCACTTTTGAGGATTTGGTATCTACCCTTTGTGCCAGTAAAAGTACCATTTCTACACATTTAAACCACTTGTACGATTTAAAGCGACTGGATTATTTTACCAAGACCGGAGACCGAAAAAAATATTACACCATTAATGTAGAATCCATGGTCCAAAACATAACGGATATGCTTGAAGAATGGAAAAGCGAAAAAGAGCTTCATATCGAGATGATGGAGTTTAAAGCGGAAATGAACAAAAACTTGAGCGAGGAGAACAAGTTTGAACTTCATTTTCACGAAAGTTATATTGAATTTAATGAAGAGGCCATAAAATCAATTGCCAAACTAAAGGAAACCATTGTAAAATCTTAAATATTAAACATCACTCAACAAAACCGAAAATGAAAAAACCAATCAAAATCAACATGTTTGCCATGGGCGTTCTCATGCTTTTTTTATCAAGCTGTAAAGACGCACCGCAACAGCCACCGCAACAACAAGCAATGCCCTTTACGGTAAGTGCGGTTCCAACAAAGGACATAACGGCCTATAAGACCTACCCCACAACCCTGCAAGGATCAATAGACAGCGAGGTGCGCGCCAAAGTTTCTGGCTATATACAAAGCGTATTGGTAGATGAAGGCCAAAAAGTACGAAAAGGGCAACCTCTTTTTAAATTGGAAACCCAATCGTTAAGCCAAGATGCCGATGCCGCCAAGGCAACGGTCAACGCTGCACAGGTAGAAGTTGACAAATTAATTCCCTTGGTTGAAAAAAACATTATTAGCCCAGTGCAGTTAGAAACCGCAAAAGCAAAGCTGGCGCAAGCTAAAAGTTCATACAACAGCGTATTGGCCAATATTGGGTATGCTACGGTAACCAGTCCTGTGGATGGTTATGTAGGATCCATTCCGTATAGGGAAGGGTCTTTGGTAAGTGCTACCAGCCCAAAACCGCTTACCACAGTAGCCAGAATCGATAAAATGTTTGCCTTTTTTGCGATGAGCGAAACGGAGTATTTAAATTTTTTGGAGAAAACGCCCGGAAAATCGCTTCAGGATAAAATCAACAATTTCCCCAAAGTGGCTTTGATACTGGCAAACGGACAAACCTATGACCAACAAGGCACTATCGAAACCGTTACGGGTCAAATAGACACCAATACGGGAACGGTTAGTTTTAGAGCTGCTTTTGCGAACCCCAATATGTTATTGGCCAATGGAAGCAGTGGAACTTTGGAGATACCTACCAATTATAAAAATGCCCTTGTAGTACCACAGGCCGCAACGTTTGATCAACAAGGCCAAACCTATGTTTATACGGTTGGTGAAAACAATACGACCGTTGCAACCTTAATAACCATTAAGGACAAAACCGATAACCTTTATATTGTGGACTCTGGAGTTAACGGAGGCGATTTAGTTGTAATGAAGGGCATTGGAAAGCTTCGCAACAATACCCCTATTCAACCACAGGAGGTAGCTTTTGATAGTGTCGTGAAGCCACTTACCCCTTTATTCCAATAATTTTTTAAGGATACAGCTATGCTAAAAACATTTATAGAGCGGCCAGTTTTATCTACCGTAATTTCAATCATTATAGTTATTCTGGGTATTTTGGGATATACGGCCTTGCCCGTAGAGCAATACCCCGATATTGCCCCACCAACCATCCAGGTAAATGCAACTTATCCCGGGGCCAGTGCCGAAACGGTAATGGAAAGTGTTATAATCCCTATTGAAGAGCAAATAAACGGTGTGGAAGGGATGACCTACATAACCTCTACGGCTTCTAATAATGGGTCTGCAAACATTACAGTGTACTTTGACCAAGAAATAGATCCCGATATCGCAGCGGTAAATGTGCAGAACCGTGTGGCCCGAGCCAATGCCTTATTGCCTCAAGCGGTGGTTCAAACAGGAGTTATTACACAAAAACAGCAAACATCGGCTTTGATGTTTCTGTCGGTCTATACCGAAAATGAAAATTACAAATCCACTTATGTACAGAATTACCTGAAAATAAACGTAATTCCTGCATTACAGCGTGTCAACGGTGTAGGAAACGTAATGGTATTTGGTAGTGGAGATTACGCCATGCGCATTTGGCTGAAACCGGAAAAACTTGCGGCCTATGGGCTAGTACCATCAGATGTTACTGCCGCCTTGCGAGAGCAAAGTTTGGAAGCTTCTGCCGGTTCGTTGGGGCAAAACGACGGACAATCCTTTACCTATAATATTAAGTATGGCGGACGATTTAAAACAGAAGAACAATATTCCGGGATTGTTATAAAAGCATTGGATAATGGTGAATATCTGCGCTTAAGCGATGTGGCTTCTATTGAACTGGATGCGCAAGGTTACGATACTTTTGGTTTTACCGACGGTTTTCCGAGTGTAAATATGGGGATTTTCCAAACGGCAGGCTCCAATGCGCAGGAAATCATAAAAAATATTAAGATAGAACTGGATCGTTTATCAAAAGATTTCCCCGAAGGGATAAAATATAAGATCAATTACGATACCAACGAATTCCTTACGGCTTCCATGAACAAGGTTAGAAATACCTTGGTAGAAGCCTTTTTATTGGTGTTCTTGGTGGTGTTTATTTTTTTACAGGATTTTCGTTCTACCTTAATACCGGCCATTGCCGTTCCAGTAGCCATTGTAGGGACTTTCTTTTTTCTGAACCTTTTTGGTTATTCCATTAACCTATTGACACTTTTTGCATTGGTATTGGCGATAGGCATTGTGGTGGATGATGCCATTGTGGTTGTCGAGGCAGTCCATGCCAAGATAGATGAGGGAGCTACAAATGCCAAGGCGGCTACCTTAGATGCCATGCACGAAATTTCGGGAGCTATCATCTCCATTACCTTGGTCATGGCTGCGGTGTTTGTTCCGGTAACCTTTATACAAGGGCCTTCAGGAGTATTTTACGAGCAGTTTGGCATTACCTTGATCGTGGCCATTTTAATTTCAGCGATAAACGCCCTTACCTTAAGTCCGGCACTATGTGCCTTGTTTTTAAAAGGACACGAAGAGCATGAAGACAAAAACAAGAGTTTTTTGCAACGATTTTACGACCGTTTCAATGCAGGATTCCATGCCACTACAGAGCGCTATGGTAAATCGCTGTCGTTTTTGTTTAAACATAAATGGATTTCTGCGGTTATATTAATACTTGCAGGAGTGGGTATTTGGTGGGCTGCAGGCACCACGCCAACGGGGTTTGTTCCGGAAGAGGATAGGGGAATTGTATTTTTAAATGTTGAATTGCCAGCAGGTGCTTCGGCAGATCGTACCAACTTGGTTAACGAGGAAATTTACAAAAAAGCAAAACAAATACCCGGAGTAGAAGGTGTTACTATCATAAGCGGCAGGAGTTTAATAGGAGGTGCTGGTAGCAATTATGGTTTGGGCTTTATCAAACTTAAAAATTGGGACGAACGCCAGGACGAAAGTTCATCTTCCCAAGCCATTATAGGACAGTTATTTGGTATAGCCGCAACCATTCCGGATGCCAATATTATTTTCTTTGCACCACCAAGTATTCCTGGGTTTGGACTTTCAGGCGGGTTTGAAGTAAACCTATTGGATAAATCGGGAGGGAGTTTTGAAGATTTGGATCAAACCACGCAGGAGTTTATTGGCAGTTTGATGAAGCATCCCGAAATACAGTATGGCCAAACATCCTTCAACACTAAATACCCTCAATATGAACTGGAGATAGACGTGCCTTTGGCTAAAAAATATGGAGTGACCGTTAGTAGTATATTCTCTAACCTTCAAGGCTATATTGGGAGTATATATGCTGCGGACTTTGCGAGATTTGGTAAGCAATATCGGGTATATGTACAAGCAAAACCCGAGGACAGGGCCGATGTTGCGTCATTAAACGAAATGTACATCAGAACGGGCAGTGGCGAAATGGCACCCATTACGCAGTTTGTAAACTTAAAACGTGTGTATGGGCCGCAATCGGTAACACGCTTTAATCTTTATAATTCGTCTAAAATAACTGGGGCTGCTAATCCGGGATATAGTACTGGAGATGCTATTGCCGTGGTGAACGATGAGGTTAAAAACCTCCCCAGTAATTATGAGCTGGCCTATTCCGGACTGTCCCGTGAAGAGGTAAATGCCGGAAACCAAACCATGTTTATCTTTCTTTTGGTAATCGTTTTTGTGTACTTTTTATTATCGGCGCAGTACGAAAGTTATTTGGTGCCATTTTCAGTATTGCTATCGTTGCCCTTGGGTGTTTTTGGAGCGTTTTTCACTACTAAAATGATGGGCCTTGAGAACAATATCTATTTCCAGATAGCACTTATAATGTTGGTAGGATTGCTGGCCAAAAATGCTATCTTAATTGTAGAGTTTGCCATGCAGCGACGCCGACGGGGCGAAAGTCTGTTAGATGCGGCCATTCATGGTGCCAAGGCACGTTTGCGCCCCATTTTAATGACCTCTTTTGCCTTTATTTTAGGATTAATGCCACTAGTAACGGCCAAAGGCGTAGGAGCCGAGGGGAACAACTCAATTGGTACCGGAGCTGCTGGAGGGATGCTAATTGGAACCCTTTTGGGAGTGTTTGTCATTCCAATTTTGTTTATGCTCTTCCAATGGTTGCAGGAAAAAATATCAGGAAAACCTACAAGCAAAGAAATTAAAGCCGAATAATTATGAGACTAACCATAAAAAACACAATACCAAAAATACTGGCCGTGGTGGTTATGGCCACAACCCTGCAAAGCTGTTTTGTAGCCAAGGACTATGTACGGCCGGAATTTCAAGAAACCGAAAACCTGTACCGTACCGATAACTTACCGCAAGATAGTTTATCGATGGCCGATGTATCATGGAAGGATATGTTCACCGATGCCTATTTAAAACAATATATTGAGGAAGGCTTGCAAAACAACCTCGATATTCGAGTGGCATTGCAACAAATGGCGGCTGCCGAAGCCTATATGAAACAAGGCAAGGCGGGTTATTTTCCAAGTTTAAACGGAAATGCTTCGGTAACCCACCAAGAACTTTCCAAGAACAGTCAATTTGGATCCTTTTTTAACGGAAGCATTGACCAATACGAGCTTACCGGAAATCTTTCATGGGAAGCCGACATCTGGGGAAAGATACGCAGTACCAAAAGGGCAGGCGAAGCTAGCTATCTGCAAAGCGTCGCTGCACACCAAGCCGTAAAAACGCAATTGGTTTCGGCCATCGCAACAGCCTATTACCAGTTGTTGTCCTTAGATGCGCAACTGGAGGTAACAAACCAAACCATTGCCAATAGGGAGAGCAGTGTTGAGACCATCATTGCATTAAAGGATGCAGGGCAGGTTACCCAAGTGGCGGTAGATCAAAATGTGGCACAATACAACAGCGCAAGAGCGCTAAAAGTAGATTTGGAAGCGGCTATTTTTAAAACTGAAAATGTGCTAAACCTCTTGCTTGGCAAACCCGCTTCAACCATTGCGCGCAGTTCCTTGAGTTCCCAACAATTGGATGCCGAAATGAAATTGGGCGTGCCAACAACCCTACTAAGCAACCGCCCCGATGTTATGGCAGCGGAATACGGATTGATAAATGCCTTTGAAATGACCAATGTAGCCCGAAGCAACTTTTACCCTTCATTAACCATTTCAGCTACCGGAGGCCTTCAAAGTTTGGAACTGGACAAACTGCTCGATGCCAATTCGCTATTTGCAACCATTGTTGGCGGATTGACACAGCCCATTTTCAACCAACGGAAAATAAAGACCCAAAAGGAAGTTGCCGACGCACAACAAGAACAAGCACTCTTGAATTTCAAGAAAACCTTGTTGACGGCTGGCAATGAAGTTTCAAATGCCTTGCGCGATTATAATGCCGAAACCGAAAAATTTGAATATCGCCAGAATGAAGTACAAGCATTGCGAAGGGCAGAAAATAATTCGGAAGAATTACTGCAAAACGGGTATGCCAATTATCTCGATTTATTGACTGCCAGACAAAGCGCCCTAAGTGCCGAACTGAACGTGATAGATAACAAATTAAACCAACTGTTGAGTGTTGTAAACCTTTATGAGGCACTTGGCGGCGGTTGGCGATAGTTTTTTCATAATTTTCATTGTTGATTGTAAATCTGTCTTGTAATTTTTCAAGGCAGATTTTTTTATATCCTATTTTGAAAACAGCTATTTTAGTGCCATGGGAAAACGTTACTTCGCATTTTTTTTACTTGTTTTTGCCTTTATTTCCTGTAAAGAAGCGCCAAACGTAACCCATTCCTTAAATGGCGATTGGCAATTTTCTGAAGAGGGAAAAAATGATTGGAAAATTGCTCAAGTTCCTGGGACCATTCAGGCAGATTTGTTGCGATTGGATGAAATTCCCGATCCATTTCTTAAAAATAATGAAGACTCCATTCAGTGGATTTCTGAAAGAAATTGGCAGTATAAAAGGCATCTTTCCCTTTCCGAAGAAACCTTAAAAAGAACCAAGCATTTTTTGAATTTTGATGGCTTGGATACCTATGCCGAAGTTTTTTTGAACGACAGTTTAATACTTTCCGCAAACAACGCCTTCAGAAGTTGGGAAGTGGATGTAAGCGATGCTTTAAAAGCAGAAAACGAACTGCTCATTATTTTTAAAAGCCCAGATTCCATTGAAGCCGAAGAAGCTGAAAAGCTGGCGTATAAACTTCCCGAAGGCAACCGTGTTTATACCCGAAAGCCGCAATATCAATACGGTTGGGATTGGGCACCGAAAATAAAAACAATTGGAATTTGGGAAAATATTTCTTTAATCAATTATGATGTTGCACGGCTAAAAGATGTTTTTTTGGAAACAAAATCCTTTACCGATTCATTGGCGGAAGTTGTTGCCAATTTTGAAATTGAAACGGTAAAAGAGGAAGAGATCACGCTGAAAATCATTAACAAAAACACTTCCGAAACTTTTTCTTCAACCTTTAAAACTACAGCTGGTAAAAGTGAATATGAAATCCCTTTCAGCATAAAAAGCCCAAAATTATGGTGGACACATACTTTGGGCGAACCGTTTTTGTACGACATTCAAGTTGAATTGATCCATAACGGAAATGTGCTGGAAACCAATTCAAAAAAACTCGGCGTTCGTTCTATAGAATTAGTAACCGAAAAAGATTCCATCGGCGAAAGTTTTTACTTCAAGCTCAACGGCAAACCGGTCTATATGAAAGGCGCCAATTACATTCCGCAACAATTGTTTGAATTTAACAGGAAAGAAAAAAAGTATAAAGAATTGATTGCCGATGTTGCCAAAGCCAATATGAATATGCTTCGCGTTTGGGGTGGCGGAATCTATGAAGACGACTATTTTTACCAGCTTTGCGATGAAAACGGAATTTTGGTTTGGCAGGATTTTATGTTTGCTTGCGCGATGTATCCCGGCGATGCAAATTTTCTGGAAAATGTAAAACAGGAAGCCATTCAAAACTTAAAACGGTTGCGCCAACATCCGTCTTTGGCACTTTGGTGCGGCAATAATGAAAGCAGCGAAGGATGGCAACGCTGGGGCTGGCAGGACGGCAAAACGGAAGCACAAAAGCAGGAAATTTGGGCAAATTATTATGCAGTTTTCAATCATATTTTGCCAAAAGTTGTGGATAGTTTAAGTAAGAAAACCAGCTATTGGGAAAGTTCGCCAAAATATGGGCGCGGTGACAATCGCTACCAATTTGAAGGCGATGCGCACGATTGGTGGGTGTGGCACGACGGGTATCCGTTTGATCATTTTGAGGCCGAAGTGCCGCGATTTATGAGCGAGTTTGGGTTTCAATCATTTCCAAGTATTGAAACCATAAAATATGCCACTGGAAGGGATTTTGTTGTATTAAACGATTCACTTTTCGCAAACCATCAAAAACATTTACGGGGTTTTCAAATTATAGCAGATTATATGGTGCGCGACTTTCCAGTGCCCCAAAACGCTGAAGACTATGTTTATATGAGCCAGTTGCTGCAAGCCTACGGAATTACCAAAGGAATCCATGCTCAGCGCCGCGCAAAACCGTACAATATGGGTACGCTGTATTGGCAATTAAATGACTGTTGGCCAGCGGTTTCGTGGTCAAGTATTGATTATTTGGGAAATTGGAAAGCGCTGCATTATCAGGCAAAAAAAGCATTTGAAAATGTACTGGTTTCTGCGGAAGAAAAAAACGATTCGCTATATGTTTTTGTGGTAAACGATACTTTTAAAACGGTTACAGATTCTCTTTCGCTAGCGTTGATTGATTTTGATGGAAAAATAATCTATGAAAATAAAATTTTGGCTAAAAGCATTGAAAATAGTAGTGAAATCCTGTACTCGCTACCATTGGAAAGCTTGAATTTTGACAAAGCATTTAGCGTTTTAAAAGTAAATTTCGGGCAAAGTGAATACCTGTATTATTTTAATAAACCGAAGGATTTGAAGTTGAAAAACCCAGAAATTGAAGTGGATTGTCAGGTCGAGCGCAGTCGAGACCTTCCCAAAAACTCTAAATCGAAAGTTCTCGACTCCGCTCGAACGGACACTGATTATGTTTTTGCAATTACCCTTTCCTCAAAAACGCTCCAAAAAAATGTATTTTTAATGGCAGATAAAAAAGGAAAGTTCGAGGATAATTTCTTCGATTTGTTGCCGAACGAGAACAAAACAATTTTCTTTTCAACCGAAAGAAAAATTGCACCCAAACTAAGTATCAAAACATTAAACCAATTTATAAATTAACAATGCGAAAATTTCTTTTATATGCAATTTTCATAATTTCCTTCGGAATGTTTGCGCAGAATGAAATTGCACTGATTCCAAAACCACAGTCTTTAGAATTAAAAAATGGAACTTTTAAAATTGATAAAAACACCACTATCTATTTTGAACCGGAATTTGAAATTGCAGGAAATTTTTTAAATGATTTTCTTCAAAAAGGAGCAGGATTTTCACTTAAAAAAACTTCAGAAAAAGAGGCAAATATTGTTTTCGTAAAAGATGCTTCCCAACCTTCCGAAGGCTATTTTTTGGATATTTCAGATTCAAAAATTAGCATCAAAGCCAGCGATGCCAGTGGGGCTTTTTATGCAGTCCAAACGTTGCGGCAATTGCTTCCAAGTCCCCTAACCCCCAAAGGGGGAACTGTCGCTCTTCCACAATTGAATATTTCTGATTACCCAAAATTTCAATATCGCAGCATGCATTTGGATTGTGCACGGCATTTTTTCGATAAGGAATTTGTTAAAAAATACATCGCCAATCTTGCTTTGTTAAAAATGAATTATTTCCATTGGCACCTCACGGACGACCAAGGTTGGCGCATAGAAATCAAAAAATATCCTGAGCTAACAAGAAAAGGTGCTTTTCGCAAAGAAACGCTTATTGGGCATTATAACGATACGCCACAAAAATTTGACGGCAAGCGCTACGGCGGTTTTTACACCCAGGAAGATATAAAAGAAGTAGTGGAATTTGCAGCAAAACACAATGTTACCATTATTCCCGAAATTGAAATGCCCGGCCACGCAACGGCGGCTATTAGCGCCTATCCACAATTGGGTTGTACGGGGACGCAAATACCTGTTGCTACAACTTGGGGCGTTTTTGAGGATATTTTTTGTCCAAACGAACAAACGTTTGCCTTTTTGGAAGATGTATTGGAAGAAGTAATTTCACTTTTTCCAAGCCAATATGTCCACATCGGCGGGGATGAAGCACCAAAAATTCAATGGAAAAATTGTGCACATTGCCAGCAAATGATACAAGATTTGAATTTGAAGGACGAGCACGGCCTACAGAGCTATTTCATTCAGCGGATTGAAAAATTTGTGAACGCAAAAGGCAAAAAGATAATCGGCTGGGACGAGATTTTGGAAGGCGGTCTTGCACCAAATGCTACGGTAATGTCTTGGCGCGGAACTCAGGGCGGAATTGATGCCGCAAAGCAAAAGCACGACGTGATTATGACGCCAAATTCACACGCGTATTTTGATTATTACCAAAGCGATAAACCGGGCGAACCTTTGGCTATTGGCGGGTTTATTCCTTTAAAAAAGGTGTATTCCTTCAATCCAATTCCTAAAGAACTGGATGCTGAAGAGTCAAAATACATTCTTGGTGCACAGGCCAATCTGTGGACGGAATATATCGATTCCGAAGAAAAGGTGGAATATATGGTTTTTCCCAGAATTTTTGCTTTGAGTGAGGTTACGTGGAGCGGCCCTTCAGAAAATTTGGAAAAGGATTACCCCGAATTTCTTACCCGAGTGGAAAATTTTATGACACGATTGGACGCTTTGAATATTAATTATGCCAACCATTTGTATGAAATTGAGGGCAGGATTTTAAAGGAAAATGGACAGGTTTTTTACGAGCTGACAACGCCAACACCGGGAAAGGAAATTCGGTATTCCGTAAATAATTCTGAAACTAAAGGCTATTCAAAACCGATTTTGATTGAAGAAAATTCAAAAATTTCAGCCAATGTTTTTAAAAATGGCGAAAAAGTGGGAAGCGATTTTTCCGAAGAAATTATGTATCACAAAGGAATCACTGCTAAAATTTCATTGAACATACCGCCAAATCCGGCATACGCTGTGGGCGGAAAAGAAGCTTTGATCAATGGAATTCAAGGGAGTGATACCCGTTATGGCGATAAGGAATGGCTGGGCTTTTGGGGCGATGATTTGGAGATTACGATCGATTTTGGAAAGGAAACGGAAATTAATTCCGTCAATCTTCGATTTTACGATGCGCCTGGACAGTGGATTCATGCTCCCAAAAAGGTCAATTTATGGATTGATCTAATTGACGGTAGAACAGTTGCTACAACTGGATTAATTGAAAAAATTGATACTTCAAATATGGCTACCTTAAAATTTGATTTGCTTACAAAGCAAATTATAAAAACTTTTAAAATTAAATTGGTGATTCCTAACTACGGAATAATCCCCGAAGGCCAACAAGGTGCCGGCAACAAAGCGTGGACGTTTATTGACGAA
>JAGQYY010000061.1:2935-14565 GCA_020435825.1 Aequorivita sp. | reverse complement strand
ATCAACTCGATAATATTTTTGTCCAAGCCAGCATCGTCAACGGTTGTCAATCCATTTTGGAGACAGATCTGTTCGGCTTCCATAAGTGCTTCGGTGGAAACCTCATCTGTAATTTCGGGAAACGTTTTCCCAATTAAATCCATTGGCGCATCAATAATTATTCCGGTTGGCTCGCCGTTTTCCAGAACTATTTCGCCTCCGGAAACTTTAGTTTTTGAAGTAATTCCGGCCAATTCCAAAGCCTTTGAATTAACCAACATAGCGTGGCCGTCAATTCTGCGCAAAGAAACTGGTGTATCTGGAAATAAGGAATCCAATTCTCTTTTAGTAGGGAAATTTTTGTTTTTCCAATCGTTTTGGTCCCAACCACGACCAATTATGTAGGGCATATTCTTTTCTTCCTGAAAGGCCACTACACGGCCCAAAACCTCTTTAAAACTTGTGGTTCCTACTAAATCTACTTGTTGTAAACCCATACCAAGGCCGTACAAATGGGCGTGGGCATCAATGAGGCCGGGAACAACCGTATTTCCTTTGGCGTCATAGGTTTGTTTGATTTTATATTTTAGTTCAAGCTCAGGTTTTAAGCCTATCTCAAGGATTTTTCCATCTTTTACAACAAGTGCGTTCGCGGTGCTGAAATCTTTATCAACTGTATAAATGGTTGCGTTTTTTATCAGTAAATCTGCAGGAAGTTTTTCTGGGGCGCAGGAGAACAGGGTAATTGCTATAAAAAGGAGAAGTAGTTTTTTCATCTGAACAAAATATTTGAGAAATAGGAAGATGGAATGCCCATAGGTATATCTTCAATTGGTTTACAAATTGTTAATGGGCATTTCATGGTTGATTTTGTTGAAATGTAAAAATAGAAAAACATCCGCCAAAGACGGATGTTTTCTGAAATTATAATTTTTTTCTAACTACCAATCAAACTTATAGGTAACACCAGCCAATCCCTGGATTCCCTGCACGGGATAATTGAGCCATTTTTGGTAACTATCGCCAAAAAGGTTATTGCCCTTTACAAATGCAGAAAGTCTATCGGTAAATCGGTAGCCAAAATGCAGGTTGGCATCCACGTAGCCATCTAAAGTTACTTCCCGTTCCGTCAGCAAATCGTTATAAAGATCTTTGCGTTTTCCAACATAAAACAACGAAGCGCCGCCGTAAAGTTGTTTTGTGATGTTGAAATTTGAAAATATGGACGCCTGCAAATCGGGTAAATTCCAGGCTTCGTCCTGAAATTCGGCATTGTAGCTGTAATAATTTCCGTTTATTCCCAATGAAAATGTATTTGATACCTCCACTTTCAATGCTGCAAAAAAGGCAAGTGTATTTACATCGTCATAAACCACGTTAAAAGAGTTTCCGTATTCATATCCTTCAAAAGTTGTATTGTAAACTTTTACGGGATTCATTTGAAAAAGGGCTCGGTTTTCATCCTTTCCGTAAGAAGCCCGAACATTGTAGGCAACGGAATTAGAGATTTTCCCTTTAACACCTCCAAACCCTTCATAGAGTTTCTTGGTTGGGGCAATGAATAATGTTGGCGAAACAAAAGGATTTTCTTCCTTGAAATTATAATACGAATTTTGCTGCAAACCACCTTCTACCCCACCATACACAATCACGGTTTCGTCCAGCAAACGGTACGAGGCGTTCAATCTTGGGTATAACGAAAAGTCCGTATTGCTGTTTTCAGAATCCAAACTCACATACCCCGCAACGCCCAAGGAAACGCTGAGATCATCATTTACAAAAGTGATGGAAGGCGCAAGGCCTGCGTTTAAATAGCTGTATTTAATGTCTGAAGTGTTTGCGTAATTTCTGTCGAAACTTCCGCTTAAATAATCAATATCGCCATCAACTTTCAATGTCAGATTTTCCAACGGAAAGGAAAACTCAGGTTTTAAAGTAGCGTTAAATTCCGAAGAAGAAAAAGCATCGCCTAAATAACGGATATTTAAGGCAGCTTTTTCAAAAAAAGAATCGTCCACGGCTATGCTTCCACCCGCGTATCCGCTGAAATACATTTGCAATGGATCAATAGCAGCAATCACGTTATCGGGATAGGCTATGTAATCTTCGGGCAAACCGTACCAATTGTAAATTTGGTGCTCCACGCCCGCATCCAATCTATATGTTTCATCTTTTTGTCGGCTGGTATAATTCGCATCTACGCTTGTGTCGTAATATTTATTGTCCAATTTCACATCTTTTATATCGCCCTGTGAAGAATTGTGCCTAAAGAAAAATCCCGCATTATCGGTACGGCTGATTTCTATATTGCTGTAAAATTCGCCCAAGATGGAAGTGTAATTTCCAAAGCCGAGCGTGGCGTAATTATCATACAATTTTAGAGGTTTTGATTTTTCAACAGTTGTAGCCTTCCCTTTTGCAGGTGTAAAGGTTGAAGCAACAGGCACTGAAAAAATACTATACTTTACCTCCTTTTTTGTGGTGGAAATGGAATCGTTCAGTTCTGGAGTTTCCTTCACTTTAAAGGCATCCGAAATTGTAGGCGTATATGGTTTCACAATAGTTACAACCTCGGGATCGAGTTCTTTTTCTTGGGCGTTTCCTAAAAAAAATGGAGCTAAAACCATTAAGGAAACCAACAGATATCTTATTTGGGTAAAATGTGCTTCGACAGGCTCAGCGTGACAATTTTGCTTCAATTTAACCATAATTGGATTGGGTATGTTGGGCATGTAAAAAAGTTTTTTTGAAAATTTATATGGAGCTTCTATTTAGTTTTCCGTTTCAACGGAAGAGTTGGTTTTTGCCTCTGCGTTTTTAATTACGGCGAGTTCGGCTTTTGCTTCCTCAACTATATCTGGATAATCGGTGAAATTTTTGGTTACACTTTCTAAAATGTAAGTCGCTTGATAAGCGTCTTTCAGTTCATAAAAATTCTTCGCCATCAGCACCAAACCTTTAGCGCCATAGCGTTTGTAACCCGAATAATCCTTCGCCAATTTCTGTACGGAAGCATTTGAACTTTCAAAATCGCCTTCCTTGTTTTTGAAATACGCATCGTAATAAAGCGCTTCGGCAGCCAATGCGCCAGTTGCTATTTTTTGCACTTCTGCATAAGCAGTTTTGGCTTTTGTCTCGTTATTGGTTTTTATCGCCGAACGGGCAATAATTACCTGCGCATCGCTTTTTATGGAATTGTCAATTTTAGAATTCTGAAGCACCTTTTCGGCATAGTTTACCGCTTCGGCATATTGTTTCAATTCATACGAAGCCTTCATACTGTTGGTCTGCGCGAAGATGATGTTCTGCGGAAAATCTGCTTCGGCTTCCAAACGCTTCAAATATTTTAGGGCTTTTTGATAATCTTTCATCCCTAAATATAATTCTGAAACCCGCGCCAATGCTTGCTCCGTATATTCACTGCGTTCACGATTTACAACATATTCAAAATGTGGAATGGCTTGCTCGTTTTTTTTGTTTGTAAAGTAAATTTGGCCTAAATAGAAATGTGCATTCAAAGCATGTTGCCCGTTCGGGAATTGCTTTAAATAATCTTCAAAACGGCTTTGTGCTTGGTTTTGATTGTTCTCCAAGTACGGTTGCTCTGCTGCCAGATAAGTAGCATCATCCAGTTCGGTATCGCCCACTTGCACGTAATCCAAGGTTTTTACCCAACTCGCATATTCATCCACATTCCCTTGATCTATGTAAATGATTTTTGCGGAAGAAACGGCTTGCAAAGCTTCGGGAGTTGACGGAAAATCTTTTGCTACGCGTTTAAAAATTGCCAACGCCTCATTGCTTTTTCCGGTATTGTCATAAATCAAGGCTTTTTTAAGCAAGGCTTTCGAAACAAAACTGCTGTTTGGAATGTCGCGAACCAGTTGGTCGTAGGCTGAAATTGCTTCGTTATTTTGATTTTGTGAAACATAAGTATTTCCCAATTCATATAAGGCATCATCGCGATAAACGGATTTTGGATATTTTTTTATGAACGCAATCAGTTCCTCAATTTTCTTTTCGCTGCGATCCACAAAACCGTAACTGATGGCTTTTTGAAACTGCGCATAATCGTTATCTCCACCCAATTCGATCGCTGCGTTGTAATTATCCATCGCGGGCCAATATTGGCTGGTAACAAAATAACTATCCCCCAAACGCAGATATGCATCTTTTTTTCGAGCATTTTCTGTGGAAGAAGAGCCTACGTAACTTTTAAAATTGGCAATCGCATCTGTATAATTTTTAAGTTTGAACTGGTTGTACGCCAAATTGTACTTCAAATTTTTATATTCCGAAGTGTTCTGTGCGCCGGGTAGCTGCTGAAATTTATTGTAACCCGCCAACGATTTTTCAAAATTTGAAAGTTGGTAATCGCTCTCGGCCTTCCAATAAGTTGCGCGTGCTGTGAAATCCTGGTTGTTGGGATATTTTAGGCTTTTGTCAAAAAACGAAATCGCTTCGTTGTAATCGGCTTCATTATATAATTCAATTCCCCGGTAAAAAGCAACTTTTTGATAGGCGGCTTCATCAGCAAAGTTTTTATTGTTTTCCAGTAAATTCAACGCCTCCTTGTAATTTTTTGATGTGATGTAACTGTCGATCAACAGTTTTTTCAATTCATCATTATTGGCATTGTTTGGATATTTTTCAATAAACGAAAGCAAAACCTGGGGCGTGCTTTTGTAGCTATTACCAATCTCGTAACTCAACTTTGCATAATTGAAATAAGCATCTTCCTGAATTTCGGCGCTGAAATCCATTTCTGAAGCATTTTTAAAAGCGTTCAGGGCTTCTTGTTTTTTGTCAAGTTTTAAATAACTTTCAGCTAAATGATAATAAGCATTTTGGGCCACGGCATTCTTTCCGTCCACAATTTTGTTGAACTCGCCGATGGCACTTTCATAATCGCCTTGTTTGTAATATGCATAACCAAGCTGGTAATAGTCGGTATTGTTCCATTTGCCTCGCATTCCCTTATATTCTTTCAAATATGGGATTGCCTCGGCGTATTGGCCTAGGTTGAAATAGCTTTCACCAATAATTTTTGAAAGCTGGCTCTTTTCCTGTGGGCTGCTTTTGTCAAACTGCTCCTTCCCCATATCGATGGCTTTTTGGAAGTTTCCTAGCTTGAAATTCATATCGGCTTGATAATAGGAAAGATCTTCGGAATAGCGCTCCTCACCTTTTACTTCCTCAAAGTTTTTGTTGGCCTCTTCGTAATCATCGCCTTCATAAGCGATAAAACCTAAATAATATTTGGCTTGCGAGCCGTAGTTCTGCGAAGTGGAAACTTTATTGAAGTAACTTTTCGCCTCATCATATCGTTTCGCCTTAAAATAGACATAACCATTGTTGAAATTGAATTTTTCCTGCTCGCTCCGGCTTAAGTTTGAAGCATCAACCTTATCGTACCATTTTTGTGCGTAGGCGTATTTTCCGTTTTCAAAATAAAAATTCGCAACATCTATGTAGGCTGAATTGCGTTTTAAACTCGTGGGATATTCCTCCACAAATTCCTCCATCAACTGATCCGCGTTTTGTTGGTTCAATCTAACCGCCGCATTTGCGATATAATAGGCGCAATCGCTTTGTACGGTTTCGTCATCATTGTTGCTTTTTATTTTGGCGAAAAGACTTTGAGCGGCTAAAAACTGCCCGTTGTTATAAAGTTCCAACGCTTGGTTGAACTCGGCAAGGTTATTTGTAAAGACGGCTGTTTGCTGCGAAAAGGATGAAAATGAAAGGAATAGAAAAAATGGGAAAACAAGAAAATTCTTTATCATTATTTACAGTTTTTGTGGCGTAAAGATATTTAACTTTAAATGTAGCTTTCGGCGATACTGTAAATGTTTTTAACGGGTTATTAACGATTTGTTTGGGTGAATTTTCTTTGAATCATAACGCTGAAAAAACTGAATAAGTATGTGTTTAAGAAATAGAATTTAGCATACTCTGAATGACTTAAAAAAAATACTGTAATTTTAAAACTTGATATTTATTAAAAGCAACGTTATGAATAGGTTATTGATTTTCGCTATCATATTATTTTCACTTTCGGCCACTGCCCAACGCAATCCCTTTAAAAATCTCTTTGAAAAAGAAGGTAAAATTGGCATCGGCACCAGTTCTCCAGATGAACTTTTAACAGTGAAAGGAAAAATACACACGCAGGAAGTATTGGTAGATCTGGACGGTGCCGTTGCGCCGGATTATGTTTTTGAAACCTATTACAACGGTTTTTCGGAAATGATGCCAGAGTACAAATTGATTTCGTTGGAAGAACTTGAAATATTTCTGAAGGAAAACCACCACCTACCAAATGTGCCCTCTGCCGAAGCAATGATGACCGAAGGAATATCACTGAAAGAAATGAACTTGATTTTGCTTCAAAAAATTGAAGAGTTGACGCTTTATACACTTCAGCAGCAAAAGGAAATTGACAAATTAAAAAGTAAGTTTACGCAAACTGAAAATACGGAAAAATGAAATTTAAAATTTTAGTATTACTTTTTGGTTTTGCCTTTAATCAATTGGCTTCGCAAGAAATTGAAAAAAAACATTTCTATGTGAAAATAGCTGAAGCTTCCTCTTTGAGCATAAAACAAAAAGAGAATGGCATAATTTCAATAAGCAGTAAAAATGATAATGAAGAAACCGCGATTTATAAAAAATACAATGTTTTTACTTTTAAAATTGCATATCCAAATACGGATAGAGATTTATTAAAAAACGTATATCACATAGATACGGACAATGAAAATCTTTTAAGCGAACTTCAAAAGAAGTATCCCAAAAAATACACGCGAATCATTGAATTTTTTCCTACACCAAACGCTTTTTACCCAAATGATTATGGCAATACTAGTCCTGTAGAAAATCTTGGCAACAACTACTCTAGCCGTGATCTTGATATTATTAATGCTGCGGGTGCTTGGGGAATTACCAAAGGAGATAAAAAAGTAATCATTGGCATTTCAGATTCGCCGATGGATACTTTAAATAGTGATCTAAAAGGAAAGATAATTGCAGATCTATATACTTTTCCACAGGGTAGCAACTCAAGTTGTTATCACGGAACGAATGTAGCCGCAATCGCGTTGGCAAGGATGAATAATGGTTTTGGCAGACCTGGAATTTGTGCTGAATGTAAAGGAATAAGCGGTCGATATGGTACATTTAGATATATTGAGGATTTGGTTGATGCAGGTGCCAAAATCATCAATGCCAGTTGGATTTTATGTTCCATGGGGCCAAAATCTGACGAGATCAATAAACGAATCAATGAATATTATGACGATGGAATTATAATTGTAGCAGCGGCAGGAAATGGAAAAGATTGCAATAAAGACGAAACAACCATTGGTGACAAAATGTATCCCGCTTCTTTTGACAAGGTTATTTCTGTATCAGGAATATTTGCTGAGAACATGTTAGTTGAAGACGGTTTTTTTACAAAAGATAATATAAACTACACCCATAGGTTAAGTGATAGACGAAACGGTTTTTTTACAGTTAATGAAATTGGATTGTTAAGTCCAACCCCAATAGAAGATGGAGTTCAGGTAAATACTGCTGTAGATTTGGTTGCACCGCGGGAAGGCTATTTATTGGGAAACGAAATTTGTGGAAAAGACGTTTTCTTTGGGGGAGCCTCTTCCAGTTCCGCACCTTATGTGGCAGGCACGATAGGCCTTATGTGGTCAGCGAATTATTGCCTTTCCTCCTATGAAATAGAAACTATCCTGAAACTGACTTCCACCGATGTTGAAAACCTAAACGGAAATACTCCCTTTAGAGGAATGATGGGTGCTGGAAGGCTAGACACTTATAAAGCCGTGAAAATGGCCAATGATATGAAAAATTTAAAAGGAAGTGTACTAATAAGTGATCGTGATTTTTATAGGTTCGATTTTAAATTAGAACGCGCTTTAAATACCATAACTATTAAAAACCAAACATTTCGAGCCAATGCTTCAGTAGATTTTACGGCAAAAAGAGCAATAATCCTGAAACCCAATACCCACTTAAAGCCTAATGACTCAACTAAAATAAAACTTTCCATAGACCCAAATATTTCAACGGCGGAATGCGAACCGAAGCCGCCAAAAAAATACGAGCGTGTTTATAAGTAATAATTTTCTTAAGAAATTAGCAATTCTCGTATTTTGTTTCCGAACGCTTTAAAGTACATTTGCTAAAAATAAAATTTACATGGACGAAAACGTTTTACAATTAAAAGATGCTTCAATTTTTCAAGGCGAAAACCTTGTCCTGTCTAATGTTTCCATTTCTGTGGAAAAAGGTGAATTCGTTTATCTAATCGGAAAAACCGGAACCGGGAAAAGTAGTTTTATGAAAACACTTTACGGAGATCTTCCCCTTCAAGAAGGAGAAGGTAATATTGTGGGTTATGATTTAGCTACTCTGAAAGAAAGCGATATTCCTTTTTTAAGAAGAAAATTGGGGGTTGTCTTTCAGGATTTCAAATTGCTTAACGACCGTACAGTAAGCGACAACCTCCGGTTTGTTCTTACCGCAACCGGATGGAAGGACAAAGCTGCTATGGAAAGCAAAATAAACGAAGTGCTTGACAAAGTTGCAATGAAAACAAAAGCTTTCAAATATCCGTATCAACTTTCGGGTGGCGAGCAACAGCGCGTTGCTATTGCAAGAGCACTTTTGAACGATCCCGAACTTATTTTGGCAGATGAACCCACGGGAAACCTCGATCCCCAAACAAGTGTGGAAGTAATGGAAGTTTTGCGCGAAATAAATAAAAACGGAAACACCATTTTAATGGCAACCCACGATTATGCTCTACTATTAAAATATCCTTCAAAAACGTTGAAATGTGATGAAAATCAGATTTTTGAAGTTGTCCAAAAAACCGTTTAATTCAAAAATATTATTGCTCAATTATGCCGTTTAAAAGCTTGCTGAACTTTACGGCACCTTGGTTTGTTAAATGATCTGCATCGCGTAAGTCCTCATCTACAAAATTTGGTTCTTGGCTGAAATCGTAGAACCTAACACCTTTATTATTTCTTTCTAAGCTTAAAAGTGTTGCGTTTATTTTTTGCTTTTTCTGAGAATTCAGTAAATCATAATAGGTTTTATAAACTGGCATTTCAATCAAGATAACTTCAACGCCTCTTTTATTACAGCTATTTATCATTTCTTTGATTTTTTCCGTATTTACTTCAAAATCCAAAGAATTATCCTCGTGCTTTTTTGAAATAAGCTTTGAGATCGCCACTTTATCAGCAACAATATTTGATTCGTCCTGCATTCCAAAACCATCTTTATAGCTGCTTACTATCGTTCCATTCTTAAGATATTCCTTAAAAAGCTCAGCAGACTGATAGAACCTTCTTGAAAGCGCCAAACTGTATTGCCGCGGATCAAAAATTGAAATGGAAGGCACATCCAACTCCATTTGTTGCTGATAAAAATATTTTCGCCAACGATCTTCCGTAGAATCATCAACCACGGAAAGTGTAAAATAACTGATATTTATAACTACAGTTTTTAACTTTGGAAGGCTGTCAATATGCTTTTTTAGTAACAATTCATCAAAATATAGGCTTTGGCTTACGTTCGCAATGTTGAAGGTTTTAGACGAAAAATATTTGGGATTTATTCCGAAGAAAGCATGGGAATCTCCAAAAACCAGGGTTTCTATTTCGTTGTATTCTGAAATAATCCGCTCGTTTTTATAGGTGTAGTTATTTTCAACAGAACGATAAAAAACTTCCGTAGCAAGCCATACCAAAAGTACAGGCACAAGAAATAGCAGTAGTTTTTTATAAAAATTCTTCATCCTTAAAATTGAAAATAGATAAACGGTTGCAAATCGCCTGCATAGTAAAATAGAGCAAACACAACACAATAATAAATTCCGTAGCGCAACCATTTATTTTTGAGATAGCCAATATCCAAAATATGCTCGCGTGTTCGCTGGATCCATTCAAAAACCATAAAGAGGAATAGATATAGAATGCCGCTCATCGGTATTTCAGGTTTTGAAAAAAGGTTTGGCGAAAATATTCTTCCTATATATTGAAATGCCATACTAATTGTTTCCGATCTAAAAAATATCCAAGCGATGACTACAACAAAAAAAGTTACGCCAATCCGTATCAACTGACCGAAAGTAGGGAGCATTCTTTCAGATGAAAAAGGGGTTTCTTTCTTGAAAAATAACAAAACAAGAAGCACAAAAAGCCCATGGATAAAACCCCAAAACACGAATGTCAGGTTTGCGCCGTGCCACAAACCACTCACAATAAAAACAACAAAAACGTTAAATACCAACCTTCCTTTTGAAACCCTGCTTCCGCCCAAAGGAATGTAAACATAGTCCCGAAACCAAGTAGAAAGGGAAATGTGCCATCTTCGCCAAAATTCTGAAAAGTTCTGTGAAAGATAGGGATAGTTGAAGTTTTTCATCAAGTCAAAACCCATCAAACGGGCCGTACCTATTGCAATATCACTATAGCCTGAAAAATCACCATAAATTTGGAAAGCGAAAAATACAGCGCCAAAAAACAAGGTGCTACCACTCGCAACCTCATAATTCGCAAAAATATTGTTAACCAAAAGCGCACAATTATCTGCAATCACCATTTTCTTAAAAAGCCCCCCTAAAATCAAACGCAATCCATCCACACTCGCATTATAATTGAATGTTCTTTTCACTTTAAACTGAGGTAACAAATGGGAAGCCCGCTCAATGGGTCCCGCAACCAATTGCGGAAAAAAGGATACAAAGGCAAAAAAAGCAACAATATCTTTGGTTGGCTCTATTCTTTTACGGTACAAATCTATGGTGTAACTCATCGTTTGGAACGTATAAAAACTAATCCCGACGGGCAGCAAAATATTCCACGAAGTAACTTTTAGGGAGGTTCCAAAAAGCGCAAAAGCATCAACAAAGGTTTCAACAAAAAAATTGAAATATTTAAAAGTCATCAGCAAGCCCAAATTAAAAACCAAGCTTATTCCAAGTAGTAATTTCCGCTTTGTTAAATTTTGTGTTTTGCCCAACCAAAGTCCAACGGAATAATCCACAATGGTGCTCAAAAAAATCAAGGAGAGAAAACGCCAATCCCAAAAGGCGTAAAAAATATAGCTTACAACAACTAAAAAGAAATTTTGCAGTGAAAGTGATTTCTTAAAAACTGTCCAATACAAAAGAAGTACTGTTGGAAAAAAAATTGCAAAATCTACAGTATTAAAAAGCATCTAACCGCTGTTATTTTTTTTGCAATATACAAACAATCCCTTTTTTAAAAAGTGGGGAAGCGCATTCGTTTTGGTTATAATTCAAATAATTATTCAACAAAGTTGTTTTAAAAGTTTAAAAAACTTTCCTGTATTTTAGCAGGATGTACCAAGCACTTAAAAAAGTTGCACTTTCAGTAGTTCCAAAAAAAATTCTCTTTGAAAACGAGGTTTTTTTTAGGGCCATTTTTGCATTTCATTTACGCGGAAAAAACCACGAATGTACGGTTTGCAATCACGGAATTAAAAAATTTATAGAAATACCGGATGGCGACCTGCTTTGTCCCTTTTGCGGAAGCCGTTCCCGAACGCGACGTCTTTATTCATTTCTTAATGAAAAGGATTTAATCCGCGGAAAAGTGCTG
>JAGQYY010000061.1:0-2836 GCA_020435825.1 Aequorivita sp. | reverse complement strand
TGAAGATGAATTTCTTGCAGATTATCGGTATGACATCACCCAAATTCCTTTGGAAAACAATTTTTTCGACCTGATAATTTGCTATCATATTTTAGAGCATATTGAAGACGATAAAAAAGCAACGGAGGAATTGTGCCGAGTTTTAAAACCTAGTGGAACTTGCATCATTCAAACTCCTTTCAAAGAAGGTAGTATTTACGAAGATTTTTCTAAAAAAACGCCCGAAGAAAGACTGGAAGCTTTTGGGCAAGAAGACCACGTGCGTATTTATTCTGTGGAAGGATTGCAGCAACGATTGAAAGAAAACGGCTTTCAAAATGTGGAAATCAAAACTTTTCCTGCGAATGAGCGTTACGGGTTTATGGAAGAAACTGTATTAATTGCCAAGAAATGATTTCTATCCTCATCCCAACATACAATTACAATGTTTTTCCGTTGGCAGAAAATTTGCAGAAACAGTGCGAAATTGCAGCTGTAGCTTATGAAATAATAGTCTTGGACGATGCTTCCACCGACAAAAAATCTTTTGAGAAAAATTCTAAAATAAATTCGTTGAAACAGTGTAGCTTTCAAATTTTGGATGAAAATATTGGAAGAAGCAAAATCCGTAATCAATTGGCTGAAAAGGCAAACTATAATTGGCTCTTATTTTTGGATGCAGACACATTTCCTTCAAGTTCAGAATTTATTTCAAAATATTTGGATGCATTTTCAAATAAAACTTCTGTAATTTTTGGCGGAATTGATTACCCAAAAAACAATTCAGAAAATTTCAGTTTAAGGTATAAATATGGTTCAGAACGCGAAAGTCTTCCATTAGCAGAACGTCTTAAGAATCCATACCGAAGTTTTATAACAATGGGTTTCGCAATTAGAAAAGAGGTTTTTCAAAAAATAAAATTCAACGAAAAACTAGCTGGCTATGGTTATGAAGATTCCGTTTTTGGATATGAACTTCAAAAAAACAATATCCCTATTCATCATATTGACAATCCTGTGATCCATTTAAATCTTGAAACCAATGAAGTTTTCATAAAAAAATCACAGCTCGCACTTCAAAATTTATTGAACTTTTATGAATCGGGTGTAATCAATGGTGAAATGGTTAGAATTTTAAAAACCTATCTAAAATTGAAAAATTGGAACTTACTTTTTGCAATACGAGGATTTTTCTGTGTTTTTAAAAAGCCAGTGCTGAAAAACCTAAACTCTCCAAAACCCTCACTTTTCCTTTTTGATTTGTACCGCTTGGGGTATCTTAGTTCCCTAAAACCAAAAGATGCCTAAATTTTCGGTAGTCATATCGGTCTTTAATAAAGAAAAGTATATCGCTGAAACATTAAAAAGTGTTTTAGCACAAACTTTTACTGATTTTGAAGTTGTGATTCTCAACGACGGTTCTACGGACAATAGCGAAGCTGAAATCTTAAAATTCAACGATCCGCGCATTCGGTATTTTTCAAAGGAAAACCAGGGTGCTTCCGTCGCCCGGAATTTTACAATCCAACAAGCAAAAGCCGAATATATTGCCTTAATGGATGCAGATGATTATTGGTATCCTTTCTATTTGGAAGAGCAAAATATATTGATTATAGAGTTTCCAAACGAATCCGTTTTTGCCACTGCAACCGAAATTAAGCGAAACGGAAAAGTCTTTAAAAACAGTTATTCGCTACCCACCATTGCAAATAATGCCGTTATTGTTGATTATTTTGAGGCAAGTCAATTGGATTCGGTGTTGCTGAGCATTTCTACCGTATTAAAAAAAGAGGTTTTTGAGAATGTGGGTTGGTACGATCCAAAAATAAAAAGTGGCGAAGACACCGATCTTTATGTGCGAATTGGCTTAAAATATAAAGTGGTTTTTAGCCCGAAAGTTTGTGCAACCTATGTAGTCAGAAAAAACAGTTTGTTTCAAAGTGTAAAAAAATTTGAAGAAAAAGCCAATTTTGAAGCTTATGAAGCTTTCGAAAAAGACAATCCCGCCCTCAAAAAATTTTTGGATCTAAATAGATACTCGCTTTGCATCCTTGCTAAAATGGAAGGCAATAAAGAAGCCTTTAAAAAGAATTTTCAGAAAATAAATCAAGAAAATCTCAGTAAAAAGCAACAGTTCCTGCTTCGCCAAAACAAAACCATTTTAAAGTATCTTTCAAAAACTAAAGACAATCTGGAAAAGCTGGGGTTGCGTTTAGGCACCTTTAAATAACTTGAACTCGGCGTACTCACGGATATAATCGTCTTCGTTGTATTCTTCGCTTACAAGTGAAAGACATACAGCTCCAGAAGAAAAATCTTCCAACTCCCGCCAAACACCATTTGGAATCAGCAAACCTCTATCGGGTTTGTTCAAGGTTATGGTCCTGCGGGTTTTTCCATTGTCCAAAACCACATCAAAACTACCGCTCAAGGCGATTAAAAACTGTTGCAATTCCTTATGGGCGTGGCCACCGCGCGTGGCAGAACTTGGCACATCGTACAGATAATATACGCGCTTTATCACAAAGGGAAGAAAATCCCTTTCAACAATCGAGAGGTTTCCGCGACCGTCAGGGTCACTGATTTTTGGGATTTCCTTAAGTTCTATTTTATCCAAATCAACGTATTGCATTGTGTAAAGTTTGGTTCCATTTTTCAGAAATGGCCTGCATTGAAAAATTTTCTACGGAAGGTTTAGCGTTCTCTTTCAAGGTTTTAAAAAGTGTTTCATCAAAACATACTTTTTGCAACGCTTCCGAAAATAAAGGTAAACTTCTTTCGGCAATCAACAAACCATTTTTTTGGTGCCGCACGATTTCCGAAGGACCTGAAATTATGTTTAAAGAAACCACGGGTG
>JAGQYY010000060.1 GCA_020435825.1 Aequorivita sp. | reverse complement strand
CAACAAGAAAAAAACAATCAACTTGCCGAAAAATATAATAAGCAAGGTTATTTTCCCTTCGTAGTTGTTTTAGATAAAGATGGTAATGTATTGGGTGAAGCGGGTTATGAAAAGACAACCCCCGCTGCATATATCGAAAAACTTGAATCGTTTGTAAAATAATTTGAAAAAAGCAATTCCTATAATATTAGCAATGCTTTGTGCGAATTTTACATTCTCACAAGAAATTTTCAAACGGACTTTAAAATTGATGGGCAGCCGTTTTGAAATTACAGTAGTCGCAAAAGATTCAACCGAAGCAAACGATTATATTGACGCGGCGGTTGTTGAAATATCGCGTATTGAAAAACTTATTTCCTCTTGGGATCCTGCTTCGCAGACTTCAGAAATAAACAGGAATGCCGGGATAAAGCCCGTAAAGGTTGATGAGGAACTCTACAATTTGATTGGCCGCTCCGTTGAAATTTCAAAATTGACCGATGGTGCTTTCGATATAAGTTTTGCCTCGATGGACAAAATCTGGAAGTTTGACGGCAGTATGACCCAAATGCCTTCCAAAGAAGCCATAAAAAATTCCGTTTCAAAAGTTGGCTATCAAAACATTATGCTCGATCCTGAAAATTTGACGGTTTTTCTGAAATTGGAGGGAATGAAAATAGGTTTTGGCGCCATTGGTAAAGGATATGCAGCCGATAAAGCAAAACAACTTTTAATGGAAAAAGGCGCAAGCGGAGGAATAATAAATGCCTCGGGCGATATGAACACTTGGGGAAAACAACCTAATGGTGAATTTTGGAAAGTAGCTATTACAAACCCACTGGATAAAGATAAAGCTTTTGCTTTACTCCCACTAAATGAAAATGCAGTAGTAACTTCCGGCAATTATGAAAAATATGTCACTTTTAATGGAGTTCGCTATACCCACATAATTGACCCCCGAACTGGCTATCCGGCTACAGGAATAATAAGCGCGACAGTATTTGCTCCAAAAGCCGAAATTGCCGATGCCTTGGCCACTTCAATTTTTGTAATGGGAAAGGATGTTGGTATCGACTTTATTGACCAACTCCCAAAAATTGAATGCATCATTATTGATGAAAAAGGTGAAATTTTCACTTCCGAAAATATTGAAATTCAAAATAAGAAATGAAAAAAACAATAATTCTTTCGAGTATATTCCTGTTGGGTTTTTTAAATTCCTGCACGGTGGTAAAAGAATACGAAAAGGTAAATTTAAATGACCCAGATATGGTCTTGGGCGACAAACCTGTTGACAGATTTGAAATTAATGCTCAAGCATATCGCGAGGCTGCATCAGGAGCTAACGGAGGTAAAACTGGCGGTGGTTGCGGCTGTAATTAATATTTTATGAAGAATCTATTTAGCTTATTTATCATTCTTTTTTCGGCAACAATTTTTGCGCAGGATTCAACTTCAACCTACAAAAAACGTGTGCTTGAAGCTCCTGAAGTAGATTTTCTTGCAAGTTATTACAGTCAAGATGGTGAAAACGCTGCAGTAAGTGGTGGTATTGGCACCGAAAAACTTACCGACTTAACCCCCACTATCGTTGTTGCTATTCCATTAAATGATGATGACGTTTTAACAATAGATGCTGGCGTTTCAGCCTATACATCTGCATCTTCAAGTAATATTGATCCTTTTGATAGCGGCCAAGCCGACCCGTTTGTGGCTTCATCGGGAGCATCTTCCAGCGATGTGTGGTTTGGTGGAAATATAAATTATTCGCACAGCAATGATAGCAGAAACGATATTTTAAGTGCTAAAGTCTCCGTTTCTTCTGAGTTTGATTATTTCTCTTTTGGATTTGGGGGAACCTATACAAAACTTTTTAATGAAAAGAACACAGAAGTAAGCGTGCATGCCAATGTATATTTGGATACCTGGAAATTACTATACCCAATAGAGCTTCGAGAGTCTTCAAATTTTATCGGTTTGGATAAGAAAAATAGAAACTCCTATTCCCTCGGGTTTGGGTTTTCTCAAATCTTATCAAAAAAGCTTCAAGGGATGCTATCTTTAGATCTGGTGCAGCAACAAGGTCTTCTATCCACACCATTCCAAAGGGTTTATTTTAGTGATTCTCCAGATCGTTTTCGTCAAAATTTTCAGCTTGCTGATGATATTGAACGCTTGCCCGAAACACGTTTTAAAACGGCAATTGGCGGGAGGTTGAATTATTTTATAAATGAAATGTTCGTTTTGCGAACCTATTACCGCTATTATTTTGATGACTGGGGAATAACCTCGCACACTGCTAGTGTTGAAGTTCCTATCAAAATAACGGATAAATTCACCCTGTACCCGAGCTATCGCTTTTACAACCAAACTGCGGCAGATTATTTTTATCCTTATGAAACAGCTTTGTCAAGTTATGAATTCTACACTTCAGATTATGATCTTTCTGAATTTTCCGCAAATCAATACGGTTTCGGAATAAGCTATACCGATATTTTTACAAAGCTGAAATTGGCAAATTTCGGGTTGAAAAGTGTAGATTTAAAATACGATTATTACAAACGTGATACTGGTTTGCATTACAGTTTAATCTCGGCGGGATTCAAATTTATTGGAAATTAATTTATGCACTCAACATATCGTTACCTTTAGAGGAATTGCCATATTCGAGAAGCATTTTTTTATAAAAATTATGTTGAAGTTGACCTTCTTCTAGACACCCAATTAATGTTTCCTCCAAATTGTTGTAGCTTACCCTATCTAAAATTGCTTCGTTCAGATCATAAAGTCTTATAGGATCCATCGCTAAAGGTTTTGAGTTCCAAATGGAAATCAATTTGTTTTCATAATCGATATTTACATCGATTGAATTAAAGAAAAAATTCAATAGATTTTTATGGAATGCTGCGAATTCTTTTGTGGGACGTTTATCGAAAATACAACTTGCGGCAATAAGGGTTTGCATTTCCCGGCATACTTTTTCTTTTCCACTCTCCATAACAAACGTATTTTCTTATTTGAAGATACGACACGTTTGCCTTCATAGATTTCGGAAAGAGGAACTTTAGCGCGAGTTTAACTGTAACGATTCCAATCAGTTAAAAAAATTAAGAAGAAACAGCTGTTTTTAATTGGGAAGCCCATCACTTTCCCAATGCAGATAACCGCCCTGCATATCATAGATTTCCTTAAAACCAACGTCTTTTAAAATCAAAGCTGCCTTGGCGCTTCTTTTCCCACTTCGGCAATAAATATAAATGGGTTTTTCTAAGTTTAATTTTTCGGCTTCGGTAATAAAATTGGTTTCTGAAATATTTATGTTCAGCGCGTTTTCAAGATGCCCCTCAGCAAATTCTTCAGGCGTGCGAACATCAACCAACTGAACATCCTTTTTGTCTGCCATGGCGTCGTGGAATTCCTGCGGCGTCAAAACATGTATTTCCTGAGCAAAGGAATTGTCTTTACAAGCGGTGAAAAAAAGTATAACGGTAAGTCCAAAAAATATCGATAGTTTTTTCATATTTAAATATTTTTTATTCAATTGTTTCGCCTTGCCATTCCATAATTCCACCTTTAAGATTGTAAGCGTTATGGATGCCTATAGAATTAAGCAACATGCAAGCCTGCCCGCTTCTACCACCAGAGCGGCAATAAACATAATAGTTTTTTTGCGGATCCAATTGTTTTGCGCGTTGAAGAAACTCGGCTCCGTTAAATATATCTATCTGAATAGCTCCAGGAATGTAACCTTCTTCAAATTCGGCATCGGTGCGAACGTCTATAATTACGGCGTTATCATCATTTTTTAATTGCTCCTGCCATTGCTCTTGGGTTAAATCTGCCATTTTATAAAATTTTTGGTAAAAATAATAAATGCGAAGGGTTTATTCATTAAAAAACCGAAAACAATAATTCACTGTTTTCGGTTCTTAAAAAATATTTTCAAAAATCTATTGCTTTACAGAACAGCCAATTGCTTTGGTTTCCTTCACAGAAATTTCTTTTCCTTCCAAAAGCTCATTTACGGCATTCGCTAAAAACCTTTCCTTAACTTCAGAAGAATTTCGAACGTTGTCATCAATGGCGCCGATGTATTTTACAACATTTTTTCCATCTTCTTTTTGCAATAGATAAACATGCGGCGTTTTTGTGGCTCCGTATTTTGCATAGATTGTTTGGCTTTCGTCATATAAATACGGAAAAGTAAACCCAGCTTCCTTAGCTTTTTCCTGCATCAGTTCATACGTATCATCTGGCTGAACCTCGGGATTGTTTGGATTAATTGCTATCACAGGAAATCCTTTTGATTTAAATTCCTTGTCCAAAGCAACAATTCTTTCTTCACTTGCAACCGCAAATGGGCAGGTATTACAGGTGAAAATTACGATAAACCCTTTTGCATCGGGATAATCGGAAAGCGAGACCATTTTTCCGTTTACATCCTTCAGTTTAAAATCGGTAGCTTCATCACCAATAGTATATCCTTTCGTTTCGGTTTCGGTTTCGGAGTTAATTCCCGTGAATTCGGGCTGGACAATTTCGTTGATGGCAAACTCCTCGCTTTTATCTGTTGATTCGTTTTTGCAACTGCTAAAAGCGATTAATACAAGGGCTGCAAATGATATGCTGGAAAGTATATTTTTCATAATTTAAATTCTTATAGAAATGTTTTTAATTCAGTTTCAAGAACTTCAAAAGTAAAAGATTGTTCGTAAAATTTTCGATCCTCTTTTTTATAAATAACCGTTGCGGGAATGGCACCGCTCCATTGTGGCGAAACTTTCGGTATCCAACTATTGGCATCGGCATCATCCAAAAGAACAACTTCAGATTGTATATTGTTTTTCTTAATAAAAGGAATTACTTGGCTTTCCAATTTATCCGGAAAATCGAGGCTAACCAACAATAGTTTCACTTTTTTATCGGAATAGTCCGAAGCCAATTTTTCAAAAGCCGGAAGCTCTTTTATACAGGGTTTGCACCAAGTGGCCCAAAAGTTTATAATATAAATTGAATCATTATTCTTTTGAAGATATCGCTGTTCAAGCTCATCAAAATTGAGGGAAACTACTTTTTTTGAATTGAAATCGTCTTCATTGGTTTGAATATTTTCCTTCATTGCAACTTCAGAAGTTGTTTCAGATTTTTTATCCAAACAGCTTTGAAACATCAAAACAAAAAGTATAAGCGGAAGTAGTTTCATTTGCTAAAAATATTGAAAGTGTATCAATTAGAACAGATCATTAACGTAAGATTAATAGACTCAATTATTTCCGAAAAGTTTCATTTTAAACTTGAATTCTTAAATTTTGCACTAAATGAAAACTGTCTTCAAAAAAAATTCTATATTTGAACCCGAAACAATGAACACATTTACACAAAATACTTGGTGGTGGAAAAACTTACGGAAAACCTCGTGAGCGGAACACCTAATAGTATAAAATATACGAAAAGGCTTGTCAATCACGACAAGCCTTTTTTTATTCCCGCGCCCTTCAACTCCACTCAGGGCACTTTGGTAGGGCATTGAGCGGAGCCGAAACAACACACTTATAAAATGGAATACAATTTAAAGACATATTCAAAAAAACTGCTGGCAGACACCCTCACGCCGGTTTCGGTGTATTTGCGGTTGCGCGATAAATTCCCGAACAGCCTATTGCTGGAAAGTAGCGATTATCACGCCAACGACAATAATTTCAGCTACATCTGCTTTAATCCAATTGCTTCCATAAAAGTTCAGAACGAAACAATTACACAGATTTTTCCCGATGGAATAATAAAATCCACATCGCTATCTTCCCTCCATCGGGGGGATCGAGGGGGGCTTCCAACTATTTTAGACGAATTTGCCTCCTCTTTTTCTTCGGAAGAAAATAAATTTAAATTCATCAACAAGGGGCTTTTCGGTTTTATGGCTTTTGATGCGGTGCGCTATTTTGAGGATATTCAGCTTTCAAAAAAAGAGAAAAATCTTGAAATGCCAGATTTATATTACGCGGTTTACCAAAATATAATCGCTATAAACCATTTTAATAATGAAGCCTATATTTTTGCGCACTGTTTTGAATCTGAAAATAATATTCCGCAGATTGAACAGATTCTAAAATCGAAAAGTTTTGCCGAATATCCTTTTGAAAGAAATGGTGAGCGAACTACAAATTTAAATGATGAAGATTTCAAGACTTTGGTGCGAAAATGCAAAGAACACTGCCAGCGAGGCGATGTGTTCCAAATTGTGCCAAGTAAACGGTTTTCACAAAAATTTACGGGTGACGAATTCAATGTTTACAGGGCTTTGCGAAGCATAAATCCTTCACCCTATCTGTTTTATTTTGACTATGGAAATTTTAAAATCTTCGGAAGTTCACCGGAAGCGCAATTGGTAGTAAAAGGAAATCGAGCCGAGATCCATCCAATAGCCGGAACTTTTAAACGCACCGGAAACGATGAACAAGACGCCGAGCTTGCCAAAAAACTTTCCGAAGACAAAAAGGAAAACAGCGAACACGTAATGCTAGTTGATTTAGCGCGAAACGATTTGAGCCGCCACGGCACGAACGTAAAAGTGGAAACCTATCGCGAGGTTCAGTTTTTTTCACACGTAATTCATTTAGTGAGCAAAGTTACGGCAACGAAAAACCCCGAAACATCAACGATGCAGATTGTTGCGGACACATTTCCCGCAGGAACTTTGAGCGGCGCACCAAAACACAAAGCTTTACAATTGCTGGAAAAATATGAAAATAGAAGTCGCGAATTTTACGGTGGCGCAATTGGTTTTATGGATTTCAGCGGGAATTTTAACCACGCGATTATCATTCGCTCGTTCTTGAGCAAAAACCATACATTGCATTATCAAGCAGGTGCTGGCGTGGTTTCCGAAAGCAATGTAGAAAACGAATTACAGGAAGTTTACAATAAACTCGGCGCACTAACAAAAGCGCTGGAATTAGCTGAAAGTATAGCCCCCTAGCCCCCGAAGGGGAACAAAAAAACTCAATTAAAAAATGACAAAACAAAACTCAAATAACAATACAAACCAAACTCCCTTCCCCTCGGGGGAAGGGCTGGGGATGGGGCTGAAAATATTAGTAATAGACAATTATGACAGCTTTGTGTACAATCTCGTTCACTATTTAGAGGAATTGGATTGTGAGGTAACGGTGAAACGAAACGACAAATTTTATTTGGAAGAAGTAGAAAACTACGATAAAATTCTACTATCTCCAGGTCCAGGAATTCCTGATGAGGCTGGTTTACTGAAAGAAGTGATTCAGAAATATGCAACGTCAAAACCAATTTTTGGAGTGTGTTTGGGGCAACAGGCCATCGGTGAAGTTTTTGGCGGAAAGTTGGAAAACTTGAGCAAAGTTTTTCACGGGGTTGCTACAAGAGCCACTATAACTTCAGAAGACGAACCTCTTTTTAAAGGAATTGAAAAAGAATTTGAAATAGGCCGTTACCACAGTTGGGTGGTTTCAAAAGAAGATTTTCCAGAGGTTTTGGAAATCACTTCCGTTGATGAAAATGGGCAAATTATGTCCCTCCGCCACAAACTTTATGATGTTTGCGGAGTACAGTTCCACCCCGAAAGTGTGTTGACTCCACTGGGCAAACAGATTATTAAAAATTGGATTGAAAGTTAAATGAAACAGGTTTTAAATAGGTTAATAAATCACGAACAACTCAGCAAAAATGAAGCACGAACTGTTTTGGTAAACATTTCCGAAGAAAAATATAACAAAAGCCAAATTGCCGCTTTTTTGACTGTTTATATGATGCGAAACTTAAGTTTGGAGGAACTGGAAGGTTTTCGGGATGCACTCTTAGACCTGTGCTTGGCGGTGGATTTTAGCGAATACAACACTATCGATTTATGTGGCACGGGCGGCGATGGAAAAAATACGTTTAATATTTCAACATTGGCTTCCTTTGTCACAGCCGGCACCGGAATTAAAGTCACCAAACACGGCAATTACGGGGTTTCCTCAGTTAGCGGAAGCAGCAATGTTATGGAAGTTTTGGGAATAAAGTTCAGCAATGAAAAAGATTTTTTAAAACGTAGTTTGGACAAAGCCGGAATCTGCGTTTTGCACGCGCCCCTCTTTCACCCTGCGATGAAAAATGTTGCACCAATCCGAAAGGAATTGGGCGTAAAAACATTTTTTAATATGCTCGGGCCAATGGTAAATCCAGCGTTTCCCAATTATCAAATGGTTGGCGTTTTTGATTTGGAATTAGCTCGTATGTATGGCTATCTCTATCAAAAAAGCGAAAAAAATTATGCCGTTTTGCACGCTATGGACGGTTATGATGAAATTTCGTTGACGGGACCAGTGAAAGTTATTTCAAGAAATTCAGAAAAAATTTTGACCGCAGATAATTTCGGGGCGAAACAAATTGAGGAATCTGAAATATTTGGGGGCGAAACAGTAAATGATTCTGCAGAAATATTTCTTAATATTTTAAACGGAAAAGGCACCGAAGCCCAAAATAATGTGGTTTGTGCAAATGCCGGACTGGCGATTTCAGTAGTTGAAAATTGCTCAATTCAAAAGGGTTTTGAAAAAGCGAAAGAATCATTGCAATCGGGAAAAGCACTGAATTCCTTAAAACAATTACAAAAACTGAGCAAATGACGATTTTAGATAAGATAACTGCCTACAAACAAAAAGAAGTTGCCGCAAAAAAGGAAGCAATCCCAACTCGTTTGCTTGAAAAATTTCCGCTTTATGCGAAAGAAACAAAATCTTTGGCTGAAGCTTTACGTATTTCAACCACTGGAATCATTGCCGAACACAAACGCCGTTCGCCTAGCAAATCCGTAATAAACGAAAATGTTTTATTGAACGAAGTGGTTTCGGGTTATGAAACAGCGGGTGCAAAGGGAGTTTCAATTTTAACGGATTCCAACTTTTTTGGCGGTTCTTTGGATGATTTGTTAATTGCTGAAAAAACAGTTTCCGTTCCCATTCTTCGGAAGGAATTTATTATAGATCCATATCAAATTTATGAAGCAAAAGCTTACGGAGCAGATGCAATTTTATTGATAGCGGCTTGCCTTTCGGCGGAAGAATTGAAACAGTTTTCGTTTTTGGCGAAAAGCTTGAAACTCGATGTTTTGTTGGAAATTCACAATCTTGAAGAGCTTCAAAAATCTTTGTTGCCCAATGTGGATATGATTGGCGTAAACAATCGAAACTTGAAAGATTTCAAAGTGGATATTGAAATCAGCAAAGAACTTTCAGAAGAAATCCCAGCCGATTTCGTGAAAATTTCCGAAAGCGGAATAAGTAACACAGAAACCATAAAAGATTTGCGAACGCACGGTTTTGAAGGTTTTTTGATTGGTGAAAATTTTATGAAAACCGGAAATCCCGGTGAGACCGCAAAGCAATTTATAGAAAAATTAAGATGAATGAAAAAAATCAAACTCCCTCCCCTTCGGGGAGGGCTGGGGTGGGGCTGAAAATTTGCGGAATGAAACACAATATTGCTGAAGTTGCAGAACTTGAGCCGGATTATTTGGGCTTTATATTTTATGAAAAAAGTCCGAGGTTTTTTGATGGTGAAATCACTTCGCTTCCATCCGGAACAAAGAAAGTTGGGGTTTTTGTGGATACATCTTTAAAAGAGATTATTGAAAAGATTGAAAAGTATGATTTGGATGTGGTTCAATTGCATGGTGATGAAAGTGTGAATTTCTGCAATCAGTTAAAAGCAAAATGTCAGGCTGAGCTTGTCGAAGCCCAGTCAATAGAAAAACCTGTATTGAGCGCAGTCGAAGTATGGAAAGTATTTTCTATAAAAGATGAATTCGATTTTGAAATTTTAAAACCTTATGAAGACGTAGTGGACAAATTTCTCTTCGACACAAAAGGAAAGGAAAAGGGTGGAAACGGTTATGCTTTCAATTGGGAAATTTTGAAAAAATATCCATCGAAAAAACCTTTCATTTTAAGCGGTGGCATAGGCTTGGAGAAAGTTGATTCTTTAAAAAAAATACTAAAAACGGATCTTCCCATTCGTGCGATTGATGTGAACAGCAAATTTGAAATTGAGCCAGGTTTAAAAAATATTAAAGATTTAAAAAAATTCAAGAATGAACTATAACGTAAATGAAAAAGGCTATTACGGCGAGTTCGGCGGGGCGTATATTCCCGAAATGCTTTATCCAAATGTGGAGGAATTGCGGCAGAATTATCTAAATATAATGGCTGAGGAATCTTTTCAAAAAAAATTTCATCAACTTTTAAAAGATTATGTGGGACGCCCTACTCCACTCTATTTTGCAAAACGCCTTTCGGAAAAACACAACACTAAAATTTATTTAAAACGCGAAGATCTTTGCCACACGGGCGCGCACAAAGTTAACAATTCCATAGGCCAGATTTTAATGGCGAAGCGATTGGGAAAAACCCGAATTATTGCCGAAACAGGAGCTGGTCAGCACGGCGTAGCAACTGCAACCGTTTGTGCCTTAATGGGTTTGGAATGTATCGTTTTCATGGGTGAAATAGATATTAAACGTCAAGCACCAAACGTTGCGCGAATGAAAATGCTGGGAGCAACTGTGGTTCCCGCAACGAGCGGAAGCAAAACGCTAAAAGATGCTACAAATGAAGCCATTCGAGATTGGATAAACAATCCATTGGACACTCATTATATAATAGGCAGTGTTGTGGGGCCACATCCATATCCTGATATGGTCGCACGGTTTCAAAGTGTAATTTCGGAAGAAATAAAAACGCAACTCATCGAAAAGGAAGGACGGGAAGATCCAGATTATGTGGTTGCTTGCGTTGGTGGCGGAAGCAATGCCGCTGGCGCTTTTTATCATTATTTAAACCAACCTGACGTTGGAATTATCGCTGTGGAAGCCGCAGGAAAAGGTATTGACAGTGGAGAAAGCGCCGCAACCTCGGCTTTGGGAAATGTGGGAATTATCCACGGAAGTAAGACACTCTTGATGCAAACGGATGATGGGCAAATTACCGAACCCTACTCTATTTCTGCTGGCCTGGACTATCCCGGTGTTGGCCCAATGCATGCCAATCTTTATAAAAGCGGACGTGGTGAATTTATTTCAATTACCGATGACGAAGCGATGGAAGCTGGAATGCAACTTTGCAAACTGGAAGGGATTATTCCTGCTATTGAAAGCAGCCACGCGCTCGCCATTTTTGAAAACCGAAAATTTAAAAAGGACGATTTGATTGTTGTGAATTTGAGCGGACGGGGAGATAAAGACTTGGATACATACATCAAACATTTTAATTTATAAGATGAACAGAATTCAAAACAAACTTTTAGAAAATAAAAAACTCCTTTCAATATATTTCACCGCAGGCTACCCAAAATTGGAAGACACGGTTGAAATCCTTCAACAGTTGGAAAACAGTGGTGTAGATATGGTTGAGATCGGTATGCCTTTTAGCGATCCGTTGGCCGATGGACCTACAATCCAAGCGAGTTCGCAGCTTGCTTTAAAAAATGGAATGACTACCGATTTACTTTTCCGGCAGCTTAAAGGCATCCGAAAAAAGGTTTCCATTCCATTGATAATTATGGGATATTTCAATCCCGTACTCCAATTCGGTGTGGAAAATTTCTGTAAAAAATGTGCCGAAGTTGGCATCGACGGTTTGATTCTTCCCGATCTGCCTTTGGCAGAATATGAAGAACATTATGCCGGAATTTTCAAAAAATACAACCTTATAAATATTTTTTTGATCACGCCGCAAACTTCCGAAGAACGCATTCGCAAAATTGACACAGCTTCCGAAGGGTTTATTTATATGGTGAGTAGTGCCAGCGTTACGGGCAGTTCATCCGGTTTTGGGGACGAACAGGAAAGTTATTTTAAAAGAATTGAAGCACTTCAACTTAAAAACCCGCAAATTGTAGGGTTCGGAATAAATAATTCCAAAATATTTCACCAGGCAACAAAATATGCAAAAGGGGCAATCATCGGCAGTGCGTTTATAAAAGTGCTTTCAGATGAAGGAAAGGCAGGAATTTCATCATTCATCAAATCTATCAGATAGGTTTTTCTTTTGAAAATGATTCCGAAGAAATTATATCGAAACACTATCTTTGCTATCAAATGATATTCACGTAAATGAACCAACCCGTTTCCGGATTTTCAAAAAAATCAAAGCAGGAAAAGATAGATTGGCTTGCAGAAAATTACCTGCAAAACAATCCTGATTCCATTCAAGCGCTAAAAAAGTATTGGAACAACGATGTGCAACTGCAACAGCTACACGATGATTTTATAGAGAATACGCTTTCCAATTATTATTTGCCATTCGGTATTGCTCCTAATTTTTTAATCAATGAAAAGTTATATGCGTTGCCAATGGTTACCGAGGAAAGCTCTGTGGTTGCCGCCGCCAGCAATGCCGCTAAATTTTGGCTGGAACGTGGCGGGTTTAAGGCCAAAGTGATTTCCACGGAAAAAAACGGGCAGGTTCATTTCAATTTCTACGGAAAAGAAAAAAGTATCGAAGCATTTTTTGAAATTGTAAAACCAAAACTTCAAAACAGTATCCAATCCATAGAGAAAAACATGAAAGCGCGCAGTGGTGGGCTTTTGGAACTTTCACTGGTTGACAAATCACATATATTGGAGGGTTACTATTACCTTCACGCCACCTTTGAAACGCTGGATGCGATGGGAGCCAATTTCATCAACAGCTGTTTGGAGCAAATGGCGCACACTTTTGAAGAAGAAGCGAAGAATTTTGAACCTTTTCAGCAAGAAGAAACATATCCGGAAGTTGTGATGAGCATACTTTCCAATTATGTTCCCGAATGTTTGGTGCGGGCCGAGGTGAGTTGCAAAGTAGAAGAACTTACAACAAAACATTACGAAGGGAAACATTTTTCAGAAAAATTTGTGCGCGCCATTGAAATTGCCAAAACTGAAACGCGACGAGCCGTAACACACAACAAAGGAATTATGAACGGAGTTGACGCAGTTGTTTTGGCCACCGGAAATGACTTTCGTGCCGTGGAAGCTGGCGTGCACGCTTATGCCGCCCGAAATAGTTATTACGGCAGTTTGACGCACGCTAAAATAGAGGACGATATTTTTACATTTTGGATTGAATTGCCTCTGGCGGTTGGTACCGTTGGTGGACTAACATCACTACACCCATTGACAAAACTAGCTTTTGAAATTCTTCAAAAACCCAACGCCAAGGAGTTAATGAAAATCATGGCCGTTGCCGGACTTGCACAAAATTTTGCCGCGGTACGATCTTTGGTAACAACCGGAATACAAAAGGGTCATATGAGAATGCACTTGATGAATATCCTGAACCAGTTGCACGCTACTAAAGAAGAAAAGGAAAAAGCGATGGAGTATTTTACAACAAAGCCTGTTTCGCATAGTTCGGCAGAGGATTTCTTGGAAAGATTAAGAGGTTGATGCTTTTAGAAATTTATAAAAATTGAAAAAGGAATTCAAAAGCAACGGAAAATTATTGCTAACCGGTGAATACGTAGTGCTGGATGGTGCTACAGCCCTAGCCATTCCAACAAAATACGGGCAGTCTTTAAAAGTCTCCGTTTCAGAAAGAGAAATAATTCATTGGAAAAGTCTTGATGAAAATGGGTCGCTTTGGTATGAGGATTTTTTCGATTTAAAAAATTTTGAAAGCAAAAACCGAAATGAAATTTCCGAAACACTTTCCAAAATACTTAACGAAGCCAGAAAGCTGAACCCTGATTTTCTATCTGAAAATCAAGGAATAAATATCACCACCAAATTGGATTTTCATAGAAATTGGGGCCTTGGCACTTCATCAACTTTAATAAACAACATAGCACAATGGGCAAAAGTGGATGCTTTTGAGCTTCTGAAAACCAGTTTTGGTGGAAGCGGTTACGACATTGCAGCGGCGCAAACCGATACTCCTATTTTATATGAATTGAAAAATGGCACGTCACATTTCATAAAAATAAATCTATCGTGGGACTTTACAGACCGTTTATTTTTTGTGCATTTGAACCAAAAACAGGACAGTAAGGAAGGGATTGCGAAATACAAAAACAATTCCGTAAACGAAAAAACCCTTCAAAGAATTTCTGACATCAGCAATAAATTGTTGCTCTGTCATTCACTGTCGGACTTTGAAACACTAATGAATGCCCACGAGGAAATTATTTCAGAAATCATAAAACTTCCGACAGTTAAAGAGCAATTTTTTAGCGATTACCCAAACACAATCAAGAGTTTGGGCGCTTGGGGCGGCGATTTTATTTTGGTTACAGGAAACAAAAAAGATATGGAATATTTCAGAAGAAAGGGTTTTGGGACTATTGTACCTTTTGAGGAAATGATTCTTTAAAAAACTGAAAAACAATACTTTTAAAACAAAAAACCCGAAACAGATGTTTCAGGTTTTTAAGTGGTGCCCCCAACCCCGAAGCCTCGGGGGAACTAGGGACGGTATCCTTGGAGGATATCCTTTAAAATATTAGGATCGGTAATGATTTTTTCAATAAAAATTTTGCTCTTCATCTTCTTTATGAATTTTTCAAGGAACAACGCCTCTTTCCTATTTCCGCATTCATATTTTAATAAAATCCTCCAATCATTTGCCGATTTAGTGAAATTTGTCTTGAAGTAATGCCCGTTGTGTTGTATTAAGCGCATTTCAACGTTTGGTGTTTCGCCTACGTAATATTTGCAAAGATTTTCGGAATGTATAATATATAGATAGTGCATAGTAAAAACAAAAATCCCCAAACAAAACTGTCTGGGGATTTTGTGGTGCCTCCAAGAATCGAACTAGGGACACACGGATT
>JAGQYY010000005.1:19543-66114 GCA_020435825.1 Aequorivita sp. | reverse complement strand
TCCCGAAGTCGGTTCATTGCGGCGAGCTCCGGTTTTCCAGCCAACGCCAAAGTGTAAAGTCTGTAAGCCTGTGTTAAACTTGAGTTGTAGCTCGCATTTCGCCATTGCCGTGCCGTGTTTTGCTGATATTGCAACCAATTGCCCATAAAACTAATTGGCAGGGCATAACCTTTTTGCTTCGCTTCGAGCATAAAATGGCCTGCATAATTGGTCGCCCATTCATCGGCTTCGCGCTCGCCGGGCCAATAAGAAAGCCCTCCGTTCGCAATTTGGAATCTTCCCAAACGTTCAATTGCAGCCTTTACGTTTTTCTCAATTTCTTGTTTCTTGTTGAAAGGAATATCAAAAACATCGGCCAAATATAACTGTGGAAACGCCGAAGAAGTAGTCTGCTCCAAACACCCATACGGGTAATGGATTAAATATTCCATTCGCTTTCCAAAATCCATCGGCGGCAAAGTTGAAAATTCAAGCATTGCGGCATTGCTTCCGGGAACGCCGAACGTTTCAAAATTTATGGTTTGTGAAGCATTTCCGTCTAAAGTGTAATTAGTGGACTTTTGTGAAATCGGGTTGGGATTTTCCACATCTATTTCCACTTTATAGCTCGCTTTTTCACCGTTGCCGGAAGCGGTTACTTCAATAGCTGTAAAGCCGTCTGTGGCTCTTCGGCTCCGCTCAGTGCCCGAGATGCTTTGGCCATTGAGCGGAGTCGAAATGGACAAAACGTCGAATTCGAAATTCACGATCTGTTCGCCCGGCCCGTTAAAAGAAACAGTCTTTGAAGATCCGTTTTTCGGTTTCAGTGCATCGCCGGTTTTCACAGAAATGGTGGCGGTTTTCACTTTGTTTTCCATGGCAAAAACGGTAACGGGAAGCGTAACTGTCTCGCCCGGAGATAATTTTCGCGGAAGCGAGGCCAGCACCATCAAAGGTGTGCGGACGGGCGTGGTTTTTTCAACATTTCCGTAGGCGCTTTTGGTTTTGTCGCCCGCAATGACCATCGTGCGCACCGAACCGATGTAATTAGGCATCACGATAGTATGGGTAGCCGTTTTTCCGGCGGCGAGCTCAAATGGGCCGAGATATTTTACCACAGGTTTAAATCGATCTGCTTTTCTGTTTTTCGCGCCCAAAGCTGCATCGCCACCCCCGATTGCGTAAATATTATCCACACTGCCGGAATAGGCTCCAATCACGTAATCAAACATGTCAAACGTCTTTACGCCCAAAGCCTCACGGCTATAAAAAGCTTCGTGAATATCGGGTGTTGCAAAGCGGGTTAAATCCAGTAATCCTTCATCAACAACAGCCAAAGTGTAGGTCATCGGCTTCCCTTTTTCTTCGGAAACTTTTACAGTGAATTGTTTCTCTGGTTTTAAAACTTCCGGCATAGTTATTTTTGGGTGAAGCACCGTTGAAGGATCCTCCACAGAAAGTGGAATTACGCCGTAAAGCCGTATCGGCAAATCGTTTTTGGTCTGGCTGTGCGGTTGCAGCAGCGAAATATTCACATAAATATTCGGTGCCATTTCCTTTGTGATTTTTATTTTGGCTTGGGTCTCGCCTTTTTTGGTTTCAAGCCAGTAGGTTTCCAGAACTTCGGTGCCGTTTTCAACACTAATCAATGCCCGGCCATCGCTTCCCGAAGGAAAGGTGATTTGTGCTTCCTCGCCAACATTATATTTTTCTTTATCTGCTGAAAATAACAGCATCCGTGCGCTTTCCGCATCGCCATCGCTTGGACGCTGCCACCAATTTCTGTAGAAATAAGTAATGCGTCCCGTTGCGTGGCCCGATTGTTTATCGATTACTCGGATTAAATACCGCCCACCTTCCGCTTCGGGAATGTTTACTGTAAATTTTCCTTTTCCGTTGCCATCGGTTTTGATATTGTATGTGTTTACAGGACGATGTACGGTAGAATTTTCATAAGTTGAAAGGTTATCTGAACCTCGGTTCCACCACCAGCGCCATTCAATTTTAAAAACTTTCACTTCCAGCTCCCGATTGGCGGCTACTTTGCCTTGGGCATCCACGGAAACTACGTCAAAAGTTGTATTTTCATCCGTAAAATAGGAACCGTAGCGCCCTGCTTCGGGCGATTTTAAACCTACAAAATGTGAAAAAGGGGCTAAATCTTTAGAAAAGATATCCAAGGAGAAATCGCCACCGCCTTCATATACCTTCGTTAAAAATGTTGCTTTCAACATTCCGGGCGCGTTCTTTCCAACCTCCAAATTTTGGCTGAAAGTTGTGCTTCCTTCCGAAGAAAGTTGCGTATCCAAAACAGGGATTTCCACCTCATCAAATTTTCGGATCGGATCGATGAAATTGTATTTTGGAAACTTCGGGAAAGCGGAGTTGCTCGCGCGAAGCGTTGCGGTCATATCAATCTTCAAGTTACGGGCAGGCGAGCCGTGAAGCCACAAGGCACTTGCTGTTCCCGTTACGGGTTTGGTAGCGTCAAGGATTTCAGTTTCAAAATCGAGTTTTATTTTAAGTCTATTTGGTTTAATAGTCGCCACTTTTAACGTGTGCGAAAATTGCGCGCCACCAACGGTCACGGTCGCGTTCCAATTGCCAGTTGGTGCTGAAGCATCAGTGGCTATTGGGAAATAATAAAATCCCCCTCCGCCTGCGGTACCTCCCCCGAGGGGGGAGGAATTCGAGCTGCCATTCAAAACAGTGCGTTGCACCAATTTTCCGCGAGCATCGGTAACTGAAAGTGTTACAGGATGATTTTTAGGCAGTGGGTTTGCATTGTCATTCAATACAAAAGTAAGGTGAATGCTATCGCCGGGGCGGTACACGCCGCGTTCGGTATAAGTATATCCTTTCAAACCCTTTTGCAACTCTTTCCCAGAAATATCGAAATTGCTCATGGAAAGTGCATTGCCGTCCTCCAGTTTTACATAGGCAAAATTGTTTCCCTTTTGGGCTACGGCAAATGCCGCACTTTTGTCGCCATCGTATATGGTAAGTCCGTCACTTTCGGTAGTGACCGTTTCGATCAACTGCTGCTGATAATTGAAAAGTTTCACTTTTACGCCACCTTCCGGTTTGGCGGTTATCAAATTTGTAGTCGCAATATGGAACGAGCGGTTGTTGCTCTTTTTTACGATTAAACCTAAATCTGAACCCAGAATATTCGCAGTAACTATACGATCTTCGTTATAATAAGCGGGATGGCAGGGATTGTCCCGCTGCTGCCAATTGTAAGTGTAATTACGCCAGTGGTAAATTTCGTTGTCCCAATAACGCTCTTCGCGAATTTCTTCATCTTCGGAAGAATCGTTTGCGTAGTATGGGTCTTCTTCATAATAATCATCATAATATTCGTCTTCATTTTCTTCAGAATTATCTTTTTCGGAAGTAGTTTCAGCGCAATCATAGGTAATATAATCCTTTTTGAAACTGAATTCCAATTGGTAAATCGCGCCCGGATCTGCCTTAAAATACTCCGAAAGGTTTATGGCGTAAGCTTTCCAGCTTCCGTTATTGCCTAGGCCTTCGTCTTTAAGGGTAATCGTTTTTTTGGCTATACGCCTTCCAACGCGACGAATATCGTAGGTGTTGTTGTCGTTCAAATTATAGCTTTGAAGAAATTGAAGGACGTTGTTTTCGTAAATTTTAATGACACGCACATCCACTTTTGAAAGGTTTACGGCTTCAAAATAAACGGGTGTTGACGCGGAATTCGGAAGAATTACACCTTTTGAAATCATCCGAACGGCGGGTTTTAACTGTTCAAAGGAAACCAATTCTGAAAATTCCTTTTTCAATCCAAAACCTTCCGTGTTTTTGATTCCCGTGAAAACGTTGACCTTTACATTGCCCACAACGCGGTTTGGTGGATAAACGTTTAACACGTTGCCATTTACTTCATAACGCAAATTCTGTGTGTTTTCAATAGTTACCAGTCCCGCAAAATCCTGATTTTCCAGCAACGGATCTGAAAAATTGATACTTAATAGTGCCGCGGGCGCCAAAGTGCTGCTAATATCGACTATCGTGAAATTGTTCTGTCCTGGAATTGCGAAGGTGTTTTCGCCTTTGTTTTCGGCACCGATTGGTTTTCCGTCCCATTTAATAAGGATTTCGGAATCGTCCAATTTTCTAGAAATACTGTCGATTGTAAAATTGAAATAGCGCGCTTCTTTAATGTCAGAAGGCCATTTCAGTTTCAACTTTTTGCCATCATGCGAAGCCGAAACGAGCTGCTTTGCATTTTCCAAAGAAATAATATCCGAAGCTTCAATGGAGGCCTCAACATACTGCCATTGTTTGCTGTAGCTTTGAAGTTTGCCTATATCGACTTTAAAATTAGGGGTAATGGTGTGGAAACTGAACGTGTAGGTTTTGAATTCTTTTGAAATATCTTCATAAAACTTATCCAGTTTTACGGTAACTGTATATTCAGTATCAGGTTTTAAATATTCCAAAGGGTGAAAAATCAATGTTTTGCCGTTTTCAACAATCAATTTACCTTTTGTAGCAGGTGAAATTTTTAAATAGTCATAGGCTGAAAGTTCCTGTGTTAGATCAAATTGCTCCAATGGTTTTACAAGTTCCACCCGAATATCTGTTGTGATGGATTGATTTCCGTAAGTATTATAGGAAATATATTCCTTGAATTTAAAAAGGTTATCGGTTTCGGAATGTTTGTCTTTGTCTTTGCAGGAAAAAACGAATAGCAATAAAAGAACGGGCAGTAGCTTGAGATGAGTTTTCATAAGAGATGGTTAAAAGCATTTAAAAATAAGGCAAAATGATTGGGCTGCAAAGCAAAAACCAATTCGTTTTGTTTGAAATAATTACTTAGATACGTTTTAAGGGCGGGGAGGTTAAAGTGGTAACGTGGCGTTATTTCGAAATCGTATATTAGAATTTAACATTTGGCAGATAATTAACAGAGTGACAACAATGTAGCGTTTGTTACCGTTCAAAGCCATACTCCCTTTCCACTTTACAAACCCGCACTTTATAATAGGAATACCATTGTTCCCGACCTTTTTTCTGGGCGATTAAATGATCGAGATTCGCTTTCCAGCTTTTAATGTTTTCAAGGTTTTGCCAATAGCTTACGGTAATGCCAATTTCATTTCGGGCACTTTCCATTCCTAAAAATCCGGGCTGTTGTTTTACCAAAGTTTCCATAAAACCTGCCATTTCAGCATAGCCGTTAATGTTTTTGGATTGCACTGAAGTAAAAATTACTGCGTAATACGGTTCCATTTATTCCTCTTTATATATTTTAATAACCAACTCACCTTTTGAATTCATAGTGGCGCGATACATTCCGGCAGTGTTGAATTCCATCGCCACATTCCCATCTTTATCAATTGCCACAATTCCGCCATCGCCGCCTATTGCAGTCACTTTTTTCTGAATTACTTCTCTTGCAGCTTCTTGCAAACTCATTCCTTTATATTCCATCAAAGCTGAAATATCATAGGCAACAACAGAACGAATGAAATACTCGCCCCAACCAGTTGACGACACTGCACAGGTTGCATTATTCGCATAAGTTCCTGCGCCAATAATGGGTGAATCGCCAATGCGGTTCCATCGTTTGTTGGTCATGCCGCCCGTAGAGGTTCCAGCGGCAAGGTTGCCGTGTTTGTCCAAAGCTGCGCAACCTACGGTCCCAAATTTTGAGTTTTTAATATAGTAATCTTCAAAGGAAATCTTCTTTTCATTTTTGCTTTTTTCCTTTTTCAAAACCTTTTGCAAAGACTCATATCTGTTTTGGGTATAGAAATAGGAAGTATCCATCATTTTATAGCCCAATCCTTTTGCGAATTCTTCTGCGCCGGCACCATACAGCATTACGTGTTCGCTACTTTGCATTACATCCCGCGCTAAATCGATTGGGTTTTTAATGTGTTTTACTCCCGCTACGGCTCCAGCATTCAGGGTAGCGCCGTCCATAATTGACGCATCGAGTTCGTTGGAACCTTCGTGAGTAAATACCGCTCCCTTACCCGCGTTGAAAAGTGGCGAATCTTCCATAACGTTAATGGTATTCTTAACTGCTTCCAAAGAAGTACCTCCATTTTTCAAAATTTCATAGCCAACGGAAATAGCTTCTTTCAATTTGGCTTTGTAAGCAGTTTCCAAAGAATCACTCATATTCTCCTTTAGGATTGTTCCGGCGCCTCCATGAATCACAATTCCAAAATTTTCAGCCTTTTTAATGGTATTTTCTGAAAGTTTAAGGGCTTCAGAAGAAGATTTCTCTTCGTTTTTACATCCAATAAGAAGAAAAAAAACAATAATATATGTTAAAATTTTAACCATGTGTATTTTTTTAATAAATGACTAATATACGTGAAATATACAATGTTTACCTCGCCTAGGCACATATTTAAGATTTCAATAATCAGAAAATAATTATCGCTTATTCGATAAAATGCAATATTTTTTCGACTAAATGCATTTTCGTGTCATTTTTTTTATATATTTGACTTGACATCATGCCCCAAATTTGATGTTCCCCAAATTATGCACCTACTAAAAAGCAACCTACTTGCAATGGCATTATTGTGCCTAGTGATTACCTCTTGTTCAAAAGAGGATTCTGTTGAAGCTGAAGCCACTAAATACGACATTGATTTAACATTGGCTCAAAGAAATGACAGTCAAATGTCTTCTGAAATTTTAAGTCTGGTTAATGACCATCGCGCGTCATTGGGACTATCGGCACTTAAAATTGATACCCAATATGCCTCCGCTTTCGCCGTGGATCACACAGAATATATGATTGAAAAAGAGCAGATAAACCACGATAATTTTGGCTATCGCTCTGAAGGAATAAAATATCACGACAACGCTGAAGTAGTAGGTGAAAACGTTGCCTATGGCTATGACACTGCCGAAGCAGTTGTAAATGCCTGGCTAAACAGCCCAGGGCACAGAGCAATCATTGAAGGCAATTATACCCACACTGGGTTTGGAGTGATGAAGTGTGCCAAAGGCCGAAGCTACTTCACCCAACTCTTTTATAGAAAGTAACCTCACATCCCTTTTTCTATTAATCTAAATTGCCGTATTTTTACGTAACAGTTAAAAATACGGCAATGGCTATTAAGAAACCTTTCAACCTCAATAAATGGATTGAGGAAAACCGCGGCCTTCTGAAACCACCAGTGGGCAATAAAAATTTATACGTTGAATCTGACGATTATATCGTAATGATAGTTGCCGGCCCCAATGCCCGAAAAGACTATCACTATAACGAAACTGAGGAACTTTTCTATCAACTTGAAGGAAATATTCAGGTTGCAATCCAAGAAAATGGCGAAAAGAAAGTAATGGAACTTGGCCCAGGCGATATGTATCTCCATCCGGCAAAAGTTCCGCATTCTCCCGGCAGAAGTGCTGGCTCAATAGGTTTGGTCATTGAAAGAAAACGTACCGACCTTGAAGGAAAAGACGGCCTGCTTTGGTTTTGCGACAATTGCAACAATAAATTATATGAAGTTTACTTCCCGCTAAGCGATATTGAAACTGATTTTCTGAAACACTTCAAACATTTCTACGGAAACAAAGAACTGCGAACTTGTAACAAATGTGGAACAGTGATGGAAACCGACCCACGTTTCACAAAAGATTAACAGCGTATTTCCCAAACAGATACCGTTTCGTTTCACTTTATTCAGCGCATTGCGTACCTTTGCTTTTTATAAATTTTTGAATAAAAAATCATAACTATATGCAAGCAACAACCACTAGCTTCGGTATCGAGGAAGCATTGGAACAATTAGGAATTAAAGAAGTAAACAAAGGAACATCAACCGGGAAAAATTGGTTTTCAGAAGGTGAAGAATTTACATCGAGCTCGCCTGTGGACGGGCAAGTTATTGCAAAAGTAACAGCAACTTCAAAAGAAGACTACGAAAAGGTAATGCAAAGTGCTACTTCAGCCTTTAAAGACTGGAGATTGAAACCAGCTCCACAACGTGGGGAAATTGTACGCCAATTTGGTGATGAGTTGCGCAGATTAAAAGAACCTCTTGGAAAATTGGTTTCCTATGAAATGGGAAAAAGCTATCAGGAAGGTCTTGGTGAAGTACAGGAAATGATTGACATCTGTGATTTTGCGGTGGGTCTTTCCCGTCAGCTTCACGGTTTAACGATGCACAGTGAGCGACCCGGCCACAGAATGTACGAGCAATATCACCCGCTTGGCGTTGTGGGCATTATTTCAGCATTTAACTTTCCCGTAGCCGTTTGGGCATGGAACACGACATTAGCTTGGATTTGCGGCGATGTTTGTGTTTGGAAGCCTTCGGAAAAAACTCCTCTTTGTGGCATTGCCTGCCAAAAAATAGCTGCAAAAGTATTGGCAGATAACAATTTGCCCGAAGGAATTTCTTGCCTAATCAACGGCGATTATAAAGTTGGCGAAATGATGACGAATGATCCCCGCGTGCCTTTGGTTTCGGCCACAGGCTCTATTAGAATGGGAAAAATTGTTGCTCAGGCTGTTGCTGCCCGTCTTGGAAAATCATTGCTGGAACTTGGCGGAAACAACGCCATTATCGTAACTCCGGATGCAGATATAAAAATGACCGTTATCGGTGCCGTTTTTGGCGCTGTGGGAACTGCGGGACAACGCTGCACCTCAACCCGAAGACTTATCATCCATGAAAGTATCTATGATAAAGTGAAAGATGCTGTTGTTGACGCCTACAAACAGCTTCGCATCGGGAATCCATTGGATGAAAAGAACCACGTTGGGCCACTTATTGATAAAGACGCCGTAAAAATGTACAACCAAGCCCTTGAAAAAGTAGTTGCCGAAGGCGGAAATATTATTGTTGCAGGCGGCGTTCTCGAAGGCGAGGGCTACGAAAGTGGTTGCTATGTAAAACCCGCTATTGCTGAAGCTAAAAACAGTTTTGAGATTGTGCAGCACGAAACCTTTGCGCCCGTTCTCTATCTTTTAAAATACAGCGGCGCTATTGAAAATGCAATCGAAATACAAAACGGAGTTGTGCAGGGGCTTTCCTCAGCGATTATGACCAATAATCTTCGCGAAGCGGAACGCTTTCTTTCACATTCAGGAAGCGATTGCGGTATTGCAAACGTAAACATCGGGACCAGCGGAGCCGAGATAGGCGGAGCCTTTGGCGGTGAAAAAGAAACAGGCGGTGGCCGTGAAAGCGGAAGCGATGCATGGAAAGTTTATATGCGCAGACAGACCAATACCATCAATTATACTACTGAATTACCACTTGCGCAGGGAATTAAGTTTGATTTGTAAAAGCCCCCTAACTCCCAAAGGGAGAATTTTGGAATAAATTAAAATTAAAAAAACCTCAAAAACTAAACTTTTGAGGTTTTTTGTTTCATCTCCTCCCCTTCGGGGAGATCGGGAGTAGCTTATACCATTCCATTCGGCTCAACCCACTTAAAGCGGTTGGCATCCTGTGGAATTTTTATTCGTTCGGCAATGCGCATCATTCTTGAAGGTAATTTTAAAAGATAATCCCGTGCTTTTTCAGCTTCATCGGTCAATCCGCTAATTTTTGAAATTTCCCAATGGGCATTCAGTTTTTCAAGAATATTTATATAGTCAAAAGTAGTGTAAACGCCCAAGCGCTGCGCTGCATTACTGAAATCGTCAAAAGCAGAAGCCATTTTTCCGCCACTTTGGCGAAGGTTTTGTGCGGGCATAATGATTTTTTTCTGCATCATATCCTGAAACGCGATCATCATTTCGCTGGCGTCGTACTCAAAAATGGTCTTTACAAATTCACGATAGGCCAAATGGTGGCGCATCTCGTCACCGGCAATGATATTGCACATTCTGGAAAGTAATTTATTCCCTTTTTTCTTGGCTATTTTTCCCACGCGATTATGCGACACATTGGTGGCAAGTTCCTGAAAACTAGTATAAATAAAATTACGGTACGGATCGCGGCCGGTTCCAACCTCGAAGCCATCGTTTATTAAATGTTGCGTTGTTTTTTCAACTTCTTTCATATTTACCCTTCCGGATAAGTAGAGGTATTTATTTAGTGCATCGCCATGACGGTTTTCCTCGCCGGTCCAATGGCGAATCCATTTGCTCCAGCCATTGCGGCCGTGCTGGTCCACACCTTCCATATCCATCAACCAACTTTCGTAGGTTGGCAAAGCTTCTTCGGTAACCATATCGCCCACCAAAACAATCCAAAAATCATAACCAAGCTCTTTGGCCTCTTCACGGATTTGGATAACTTCATCCATATAATTTTCTTTTTGAAAATTGGGCAAAAGATCGGTCGGCTGCCAAATTTCATCTACAGGGATAAGATATTGGTCGATATAACTGTCGATTTTCTTTTCAACAGTCTGCATAACTTCAAGCCGTATATTTTTGAGTGCCATGGTATTATTTTAGAGGTAACTACAAAGATAGGGAGTGTGGAGCATAATTTATTGAAAAGAAGTATTAATTCCTCCCTTTTTCATTTGGATAGAGAGTATGCACAGGCTCACTTTGCCAAATTTCCTTCGAATCCACATCGAGCATGGAGATTTTCCCTTTAAAGGCTGCGCCAGTATCTACGTTCCAAACATTAGCGAAATTTGCGGGTTTATCAAACCCAACACGCGTTACGGGCGTGTGGCCAATATAAATTTCCTTGAATAGTTTCAACCGCTTGGGATATTTGTCGCTTTCTTCAGAAATTGAACTGTCCATCGCGCATACCATTTCCCAAAGGGTTCGGTCCCAATATACCAGATTTGGATAATATTCCTGCTGCGGCCCGTGCTGATTGGTAAATCCGGCGTGCGCAAAGAGGCGGTTTTCAGAATCAACGTAATAATTCACCAAATTTTCAAAAAATTGAAGATGCTCCTCTTTTTCTTCTTCTGAAATTTTCGAATAGCTTTCCATACTGCTCTGACCGCCCTGACTGAGCCACATTGGGTTCTTCTCCCCAAATTTCAAATATTTATAAAGCAATTCGTCGTGATTTCCGCGGAGAAAAGTACAATCCTTTTTTACTGAAAAATCAATCAAATAGGAAACCACCTCTGCCGATTGGCTCCAACCATCCACATAATCGCCTACAAAAATATATTTTGTTCCCTCTGGAAGATTTGCACTTTCAAGCAACTGCTTCAAAGCCCTAAAACCTCCGTGAATATCACCAATTACAACTGTCCTCATTTCGAAGAAAGTATATAAATCACAACAATTACACAAATAATTGCAAGTACGAAAAAGAAAATTTTCCAAAATGAATACGGCCGTTGCCCAGAGATTGCTCCGCTCTGCCCATTTACGAAAAAGTTGTAACGCTTTCCTTTAAATTTATAAGTGCTTATATAAACCGGCAACAAAATATGCTTAAACGTTTCATCAGAAAGCTTCATGTTTATTGACGAAACTTGCTGGGTATCGCCACCAATATCCCTTCGCGCCCAGCTATCTGCAATTTGTTCCGCTACTTTATTGCTTTCGTTGTGGCCTTCCAAAAGTGGAATGGTATATTTTTCAGTAACAAAGCCTGAGAGATAGCCGCTGTCAAAAGGTTTTAGCATTTTTAAATTCCACCGTGCAACATTTTTTGGAATTACACCCGTTTTTTGATTGGAAGCTTTAATCAACGTATCATCAACAAAACCTGAAACACTGCCCGAAGCCGGATACCATCGTGTTTTTCTTTCTTGAACTGTTTTTCTGTTTGAACCGCTTCCAACAGTTTTGGTTTCGTAATAATATTCCCCGCGCTGGCCTGTATAATCTGCTTTTAGCTGGGCATCAAAAGTCCAATATGGCGAATAAAGTCCTCTGGTTTTTTCGGGATCAATTGCGGCTTTCTTAAGATCGTTTGGTGCAAACCAAAGTCCATCAACCCATTTCTTAAAAATTTGAAACGCCTTTTTTTGATCAATTTGAAAAGGCAATACAGCACCCGGGAGAATCCATTCTTCTTTATATGCGTCTTCAATTATCAACGGCGAACCGCAATAAATACAAGAAAGTGATTTGTAATTTTCTTCAATATGCTGGTTGGCACCACAATTTTTACAGTGAAGCATCGTGATTTCCTCACTGTGTCTTTGGGAGCCCATTTTTTCGAGATAAGGTTTCAATTCCAATTCCTCAAAACCTACTTCAGATTCAGAAATCGTTTCGTTATGGCCGCAATAATCGCATTTCAGCTCAGTTGTTCCCGGCGCATAGGTAAGTTCTGCGCCACAATTGACGCAGGATTTTTTAAGCTCAGATTTTTTAGGCGAAATTTCTTCCATTTAAAAATGTAACCCTCTCGATTTAGGATGTGGGACTGCTTCGCGACTTGCAATTATTGTGGCGGAAGTGGTGGTGGTGTATTTCCGCCTAAAAATGATTTCAGTTCCTCAATTTGTTGGAGCGCTGTCCATTCAGCCATTCCGGCTTTCCAAACCAAGGTATCTTTATTTACGGTTCTGTTGGCGAACAAACTTTGCAATTGTTCAAAGCTTACTGGCCCCGTTTGTTGTCCGTTTGCTGCATAAAAATACTGAACCGCGGTAGGCATTGGTGGTGGCATCATACCGCCTTGTTGCTGTTGTTGAACCTGCTGTTGCCCTATTTGTGGATTCATCATTCCACCCATTTGTTGTGCGAGCACGAAGCCCATTCCCATTCCCATTCCAGCACCTGCGGTTCCGCCTTCATTGGCGGCAGCTGCCTCAATGGCTTTTGCAGTTTTGAATTTTGTGAGTTTGTCCAAATCCAACTTGTCAATTCGGCTGTATTCAAAGATTTCCTTTTTAAGATCTTCTGGCATGGAAACGTTTTCAATGAAGAATTTTTCCAAGGAAATTCCAACGCTGTTAAATTCCGGCTGCATTACTTCTTTGCAGGTTTCGGAAAGTTCTGTAGTATTTGCAGCGTATAATTCAATTGGTAATTTCGCTTCGCCCACGGTGTCTGTAAAACGTGTGGCAATCAAACTTTTTAAGTGTTCGTTGATCTCGAAATTGGTGAAATTATTGTCAGTCCCAACAATGTCAATAATGAATTTTCCTGCGTCGTTAATTCTGTATGCATAGCTTCCGAAAGCACGAATCTCAACCAACCCAAAACGATCGTCGCTCAATGTTATCGGGTTTTTTGTGCCCCATTTTTCATCGGTAAACAGGTGGGTGTTCACAAAATATACCTCGGCTTTAAAGGGACTATTGAAACCATATTTCCAACCCTTCAAAGTGGTTAAAATTGGCATGTTTTGGGTGTTCAACGTATAGGTTCCAGGCTTATAAACGTCTGCCAATTGGCCTTCATTTATAAGAACTGCGGTTTGCCCTTCACGAACGATGAGCTTTGCATTGTTCTTTATTTCGTTTTGGTAGCGTTCAAAACGGTGGCAAATGGTATCTGGCGTGTAATCCAGCCATTCTATTATGTCAATAAATTCATTGCTCAGTTTTTCTTTTATTGTGTCGAAGATGCCCATAATCTCATAGGTTTTAAAATGAAGTTTAAAGATATAAAAATAGGTTTAACATTAGGCTAATTATAACTCACCTTCCGCAAAATGCGCAACGATTCCTTTAAAAGTTGGTATGCTTCAGGATCATAATCCCTTAAATATTCCTTTGCTTCCTGCAATTTTTCCTTTGCTTCCTCAAAATCGTTCAAATAGCAGATCAGGTAGGTTGACGGCAGGTTTCGCAAATCTTTTTCTTCGGAAGCGGTGAGCGGAATGTTCTTTTTCAGCTTTTCCAAAACGGCATTGTTTGAATTATAAATATGGAAAAGCGTTTTTTTGTTGAATTTGGGTGCTTCAAAAATAAGTTTTGAATCCATACTGTAAGAGCCATTCTCTTTGAAATGAATCGTCACTTCTTCCAACGGGTAGTATTTAAATTGTTCATTCAGTCCCAAATGAACATACTCTACGGTTTTAAAATAATCATCGTTATAAGTAATACTTATTTCATCCAAAGCCGAATAAAAAAGCCGAACTTGTTCGTTTATCAATTCAATATCCACGCGGGAATAATACAAGTTCTCCTTTACCCTTTTTGGGTTTCCTGCCCAGCAAACCACAAACTGTTCCTTAAAAACTTTGTAATGGCTCTCCAGATCCTTATGGCGGTTGTTGGTAAAATCCATCACGCCGTCCAGCGTGAGTTCAATATTGTTTTTTGCAGCGTTTTCAATGGATTTTACAATTTCGGAATTCACATCCTTTATCTCAATATCAAAATCCTTTGGCATCGAAATACTGCCATCACGAAGAAAAATGGAGCCGCCCCAATACTTCCAAATGTTTTTGCGCAGTGAAGTTATTTTCCCATTGGGACGAATCGTCACCAAACCCACAACTTTATCTGATGGTAAATTTGGGAATGCCACATTTTCATAAATAATGAGCGGAGCATTCGTGAGATATGCATTTACAAGATTTTGGATTTTACTGTCGTCAAAAAAGTCAACGCCCCTAATTTCGTTGGTTTCATCTTCAACGCCAATAACTATAAAAGAATTATTTGCCGGGTTACTATTGCTGAGCGCACAAATATGTTTCAGAAATTTCGCTTTTCCCTCTTTTGTTCCAAGATCAATCTTTCGCTTTTTATCATAGAAACTGCTCTCGTCGTTATGGGCGAGGAGGTTTTTGATTAAAAGGCGTTTATTAATCATTGTTATTAACCTTTTTAGAAATTTCTAATTCCTCTGTCACACTGAGCTTGTAGAAGTGCTAAGTCTTCGACAGGCTCAGACTGACATTTTCAGCTTTATTGAATTTTAATTTTTATTCACAATAGTACTATTAGCCTGATCCAAACACATTACTGTCAAATCGGCAATATTCACGTGTGGCGGGCGGGTTACGGCAAACCAAATAATATCCGCAATATCCTCAGCTTTTAAAGGCTTAAAGCCTTGATATACTTTTTCAGCTTTCTCAGTATCGCCTTTAAAACGCACTTCGCTGAATTCAGTTTCAACCATTCCGGGGTTGATGGCTCCTACTTTTATTCCTTTTCCGTTTAAGTCAATTCGCATTCCTTGATTAATGGCATCTACGGCATGTTTGCTGGCGCAATAAACGTTCCCTTTTGGATATACTTCCTTTCCAGCGGTGCTTCCTATGTTTATAATATGACCCATTTTTCTTTCAATCATTTTTGGTAATATTGCTTTGGAAACATACAATAAGCCTTTCACGTTTATATCGAGCATCGAGTCCCAATCGTCGATATTCCCTTCATCGATGGTATCCATCCCGTGGGCATTGCCAGCATTGTTTATTAAAATATCTATTTCTGAAAATTGCCGCGGAAGTGATTTCACAGCCGCAAAAACTTCTTCTTTATTGCGAACATCAAATTGCAAAGTATGAACATCGGTCAACGCTGAAAGTTCTTCCGACAGGCTTTTCAACCTATCTTCCCTTCTTCCGCAAAGTATTAATCTCATCCCATTTTTGGCGAAAAGTTTCGCTGTTGCCATCCCTATTCCAGAGGTTGTTCCGGTTATGAATGCTGTTTTGTTTCGCATCTTTTGTTTTTTTTAAATAAAAGTACAATTTCTGAAATATTAAAAACCTCCTTTATTTGATTTGTATTAAAAATCTTAACAAATGCCCAAAAATGCTAAGAAAAGTTTAAGTTTTTACATTTTTTAATTTAACCAATTATTAACAGGCTTTTAGTCAATAAATTTTCAATTTGCACCGTCTTTTTATAAAGTAGGCTATATAGAATCTAAATACAGTATGGAAAATACAAATTCGACCTTTGACATTGGAGCATTAAATGAAAAAATTGAAAGGGAAAGTGCCTTTGTGGACGTTCTTTCAATGGAAATGAACAAAGTAATTGTAGGCCAAAAACATATGGTAGAACGGCTTATGATTGGACTTTTGGGCCAAGGACACATCCTCTTGGAAGGTGTTCCGGGATTGGCCAAAACCCTGGCGATCAACACGCTTGCAAAAGCGGTTCATGGAACTTTTAGCCGTGTACAGTTTACCCCAGATTTGCTTCCTGCAGATGTAGTGGGAACACTTATATACAATATGAAGCTGAACGACTTCAGCATAAAAAAAGGACCCATCTTTGCCAATTTCGTCCTTGCAGACGAAATTAACCGTGCTCCCGCCAAAGTTCAATCCGCACTTTTGGAAGCGATGCAGGAAAAGCAGGTTACCATTGGCGAAACCACTTTTAAATTAGACAAGCCATTCTTGGTAATGGCCACACAAAACCCAATTGAACAGGAAGGAACCTACCCGTTGCCCGAAGCGCAAGTGGACCGCTTTATGCTTAAAACGGTAATCAAGTACCCACAAATTGCCGAAGAACAGCTCATTATTCGCCAGAACCTAAAAGGAGCTTATGAGCAAGTGAACCCTGTGGCCACACTAGAACAGATTACACGAGCACAAGCTGCCGTTCGTGAGGTTTATATGGATGAAAAGATTGAGAAATACATATTAGATATAATTTTTGCCACAAGAAGTCCTGAGAATTTTGGGCTTTCAGATTTAAAACCACTAATAAATTTTGGCGCATCCCCGCGTGGAAGTATCAACCTTGCCATTGCTGCAAAATGTTATGCCTTCATCCGCCGCCGAGGTTATGTAGTGCCCGAGGATGTTCGCGCCGTAGTGCATGATGTGCTTCGCCACAGAATTGGAATTACTTATGAAGCGGAAGCCGAAAACATCACTTCGGAAGACATCATAAACAAGATCGTAAACGTAATTGAAGTGCCGTAAACGGTTTAATGTTACAAGTTGGCCCCCAGAAACCGAAAACTTGTCACACTGAGCTTGTCGAAGTGTGAAACTTGAAACCCGAAACTAAAGTGGATACAAAGGAACTTCTTAAAAAAGTACGTAAAATCGAGATCAAAACACGTCGGTTGAGCGACCATGTGTTTGGTGGCGAGTACCACAGTACGTTTAAAGGCCGCGGGATGACGTTCAGCGAAGTGCGCCAATACCAGTTTGGCGACGATGTTAGAAACATTGATTGGAACGTTACCGCCCGTTACAACGAGCCTTTTGTAAAAGTTTTTGAGGAAGAACGCGAATTAACGCTCATGTTAATGGTGGATATTAGCGGTTCCGAATTTTTTGGGACACAGGAACAGTTCAAAAATGAAATTATTACAGAAATTGCCGCAACGCTTGCTTTTTCAGCAATGCAAAATAACGACAAAACGGGGGTGATTCTCTTTTCGGATGAAATAGAACTTTACATTCCGCCGAAAAAAGGAAAATCGCACGTATTGCGAATTATACGTGAGTTGATTGAATTTGAGCCAAAAAACAACAAAACTGATATTGCTAACGCACTGAAGTTTTTGAGCAACGTAATGAAAAAGAAAGCCATTGTTTTTGTGCTTTCCGATTTTATTGCCGACGATTACCGCGACACCCTAAAAATTGCAGCCAAAAAGCACGACGTTACAGGAATCAGAATTTATGATAAAGCTGAAGAAACAATTCCAAACCTTGGAATGGTGCAAATGCAAGACCAAGAAACCGGAGAATTACTTTTAGTAAACACGGGCGCTAAAAGTGTGCGCAATCAATACTATAGCTATCATCGCGATCGGGTGGATTATTTCACCGAATCATTTACAAAGAGCGGTGCTGGCGCATTGAGCTGTAGGGTTGATGAAAGTTATGTAAAAAAATTATTGGGTTATTTTAAAAGACGATAACTTTTAGACGTGAGATTTGAGATGTTAGATTTTAGACAAAATAATGATTATAAAAGCAGCAACTTTACGCTTCATAGTAACTCATATTTTCTTTTTTCCCTATTCTTTTTTCTCTGTTCTTTTCTCTCCTTTTCACAGGTAACCTCATCAATAGATTCCACAAAAATCAAGATTGGCGAGGAAATTCTTTACACAATTAATGTAAATGCAGATTCTACCGATGTTGTGGTTTTTCCGGAAGAGCAAACTTTCGCGCCTTTGGAAATGATTGAATCCTATAAAGCAGATACTACTTTTGAAGGCGCAAAATATCGACTCATCAAAAAATACGGTTTAACGCAGTTTGACAGTGGCCACTACACCATTCCGCCGCAGCGAATTTTAATAAACAACAAACCTTTTTTAACAGATTCCATAAAAGTTGAAGTAGCCGATGTTCCCGTTGACACGACCAAACAGAAAATGTTCGACATAAAACCAGCTGTGGAAGTGAAAAGTCCACCGTTTGATTGGCTGTTACTTCTGTATTGGTTGCTTCCTATTTTACTGATCGTTGGAATTGCCATTTATCTCTTCCGAAGAAAAAAACGAAAAGACGCTGCCCAAAAACAATTACCGCCTTACGAAGAAGCCATCGTTGCATTAAAAACATTGGACAATAGCCAGCTTTTAAAAGAAAACAAAAGCAAGGAATATTACAGTAGTCTGACCGAAATCGTAAAACGTTATTTAGATCGGGAAGTGGACGAGGCCGCATTGGAAAGCACAAGCGACGAACTTATCACGCGGCTAATGATGCACAAAGACGCTGGAAGTTTTGATTTTGATTTAGAAACAATCCGCAAGCTCGATACCATTTTTAAACGTGCCGATTTGGTAAAATTTGCAAAAATGAACCAACAGGCTGGTCAAGCGGAAGTTGACCGAAAAACTATCGAAGAAATCATAAACGAAACCCACGAAGCTGTTCCAGAACCTACCGAGGAAGAACTTTTGGCCAATCAGGAATATCTTGAAAAACTTCAGAAAAAACGGCAGCGCAGAAAGTGGATTTTAGGCATTTCCGGCGTGCTTGCAGCTATTGTTTTGGCTGGAGTTATCTATGGAGCTGCAGCAGGTTTCAATAATTTAAAAGATAAAGTATTAGGAAATGAACTCCGCGAACTTGCAGAAGGAAGATGGATAAAAAGTGAGTATGGAAATCCCGCAGTAATTTTGGAAACCCCCGAAGTACTCGTCCGTGCAGAAGCTCCTGTAACAAATGCAGATAAAAGTGCGGTAATGGCAAGGGATTTCTTTACCTATGGCGAAATGAACTCCCCGCTCTACATAATGGTTTCAACTACCCAATTCAGCCAAAAACAGGATATTGCCTTGGAAACTGCGCTGGATGCTGTTTTGGATGATTTGGAACAAAGTGGCGCGAAAAACATGATTGTAAAACGCGACGATTTTGAAACCGATAAAGGAATAAAAGGTTTGAAAGCTTATGGCGAATTCAACGTACAGGTTTCAGACAATAAAGTTCTGAAACAAAAAAGTACTTATGAGCTAATGCTTTTCGCACAGCAAAATGGTTTACAGGAAGTTTTGATTGTATATCAAGACGATGGTAAATACGCCGAAGAGATAAAAAAACGAATGGAAGCTTCCATAGAGCTTGAAATTTCAGAGAAAGATGGGCAGTAATTTCGAATTTGTAAATCCACAATTTTTCTGGTTGTTTCTTATACTTCCAGTGCTCGTGCTATGGTATTTATGGAAACGGAGACAGCAAACGGCTTCCCTGAAAATATCAAGTATCCGCGGTTTCAAATCTGGGAAAAACTGGTTGGCGCGGTTAAAGCCTTTGCTTTTTGTACTTCGCCTTTTAGCCCTTTCTGCATTGATCGTGGCAATGGCACGCCCACGGACCGTTGACGAATCTACAAAAACAAAAACGACCCGTGGGATCGACATTGTTATGGCAATAGACGTTTCGGCAAGTATGCTGGCGCGCGATTTAAAACCAAACCGTTTGGAAGCATTGAAAACAGTAGCTGCAAGATTTATAAACGGTCGCCCAAATGACCGGATTGGTTTGGTGGAATACGCAGGCGAAAGTTATACCCGTACACCGTTAACGAGCGATAAAACCATCGTACTTTCTTCCTTAAAAAACATAACCTACAATACAACTATTGAAGGTGGGACCGCAATTGGTTCCGGACTTGCAACAGCGGTAAACCGCTTAAAGGAAAGCCGCGCAAAGAGCAAAGTGATTATTTTGCTGACAGACGGTGTGAACAACTCAGGTTTTATCGATCCAAAAATTGCGAGTGAACTTGCCGTTGAATTTGGAATAAAAGTTTACACAATTGGTTTGGGAAGCAACGGCATGGCAATGTCGCCCATAGCAATTCGCCCCGATGGCGGATTTCAATACGGAAATGTGCAAGTGGAAATAGACGAAGCCTTGCTAAAAGAAATCGCTACAAAAACGGGCGGACAATATTTCCGAGCAACAAGTAATACTAAGTTGGAACAGATTTACGAAGAAATAAACAAACTTGAAAAAACCGACATCGAGGAATTCAAATACACCCATTATGACGAAATGTTCCGCCCATGGGCCATTTTTGCATTGATTTTAATTGGGTTTGAGTTTTTGTTGCGAACTACTATATTTAAAGGATTTATTTAAAAATGTACCAATTAGAGCAACCCATATACTTCTACATTCTTTTCGCCATTCCGGTGATAGTGGTGGTTTTTCTATTGCTTTTGGTTTGGAAAAGGACGGTTCAGAAAAGATTTGTTGACAAAGAGCTTTTGAAAAAATTGAGCCCTAATCATTCGCTCTTCAAATCTGTTTTAAAAGTTTTGGTACTTTGTTTGGCAGTTGCCTGTTTAAGTTTTGCTTTGGTAAATCCAAAAATTGGAACCAAACTTGAAACTGTGAAGCGTGAAGGTGTGGATATTGTTTTCGCTTTGGACGTTTCAAAAAGTATGTTGGCGGAAGACATTGCGCCAAACCGTTTGGAAAAAGCAAAACAGCTAATCACACAAATAATCAATGGTCTTGCTGGCGATAGAATTGGCATAATCGGTTATGCCGGTAGTGCCTTCCCACAAGTTCCAATTACTTCAGATTTTTCTTCTGCAAAATTATTCTTAAACGGAATGAATACAGATATGGTGTCCTCACAAGGAACCGCCATTACCCAAGCCATTGAAATGGCACAGACCTTTTATGATGATGAAGAGCAAACAAATCGTGTACTTTTTATAATTTCTGACGGTGAGGACCACGAAGGCAATGTTTCACAAATTGCGGAAGAGGCTGCCGAAAAGGGCATCCGCATCTTTACCATTGGCGTGGGAAGCTTGGAAGGCGGTCCAATTCCTATTAAAGAAAACGGCGTGCTTCAATATTACAAACGCGACCAAAATAACGAACAGGTTATCACCCGCTTAGGTGAAGAAACGCTTAAAGAGATTGCTAAAACCGCTAATGGTGAGTATATTGACGGCTCAAATACTAAAGTGGTTGTTGATCGTGTAAAATCCATTTTGAATGGAATGGACAAAAAAGAATTTGAAGCAAAACAATTCACCGATTTTAAAGACCAATTTCAATGGTTTTTGGCCGGGGCATTGTTTTTGCTGGTATTGGACGTGTTCTTTTTGGAACGAAAAACAGCTTGGCTAAAAAAATTGAATTTGTTTAATGAAAAGGGGAAACAATAAAATGATGTTTGAAGTAAGAACGTTTTTTCAAAAAAATGCTACGCAAAGAACTGCAATGGTTCTCTGTACGCTTTTGTTTTCATTGAACTCATTTGCACAACCACAAAGTAAAGAACAGAAAAAGGAGCTTAAAGCTTCCCAAAATTTTTTGAGCGAAGCGCAGCAAGCACTTCAGAAAGATAAATTTTCTGCCGCAGAAGCAGATTATCGCCAAGCCATTTCACTAAACCCAAAAAGCGAAACCGCAAAATATAATCTGGGAACCGCATACTACGGAAAGGAAAAAAATGCCGAGGCAATGCTTCGCTTTAAGCAAGCCGCAACTACTGCGGCCAGTAAAGCCGAAAAGCACAAGGCCTTTCACAATTTGGGCAATACGTATATGAACGAAAAGAAATATACCGAAGCTGTGGAGAGTTATAAAAATGCGCTTCGCAACAACCCAAATGATGATGAAACACGTTATAATCTGGCTTTGGCAAAGGATATGTTAGAGAAAAATCCGCCGCCACCAGAGGACAAAGACGACAAAAACAAGGATCAAAACGAAGACAAAAAAGATCAGGATAAAAAAGACCAACAAAACCAAGACGATAAAAATAAAGAGGGCGATAAAGGCAACGAGAATAAAGATAAAGACAAGGGCGACCAAAAAGAAGACAAAAAAGAAGGTGACCAAGACAAAGACCAAGGCAAACCCGACAAACCGAAAGACGAGGAGGGTGACAAACCGCAACAGCAACAGCCCGTTCCCGGACAACTTTCGCCCCAGCAAGTTAAAAGTCTTTTGGAAGCAATGAATAATGAAGAGAAAAAAACGCAGGATAAGATAAATGCCGAAAAGCAGAAAGGCGCAAAAGTGAAAACGGAAAAAGATTGGTAGCTTATGAAGACGAAGAATTTTTTATTCCTTTTAGGTTTTGTATTGTGCAGCATAGCTGCCACAGCGCAGGTTCGGTTTGATGCCAAGGTTAGCAAAAAAAGACTTGGAATAAACGAACGCCTACGCGTGGATTTTGAAATGAACCAAGATGGTGACAATTTTAGACCGCCAAGTTTTGATGGTTTTCGTGTTGTTGGAGGCCCCAACCAATCCATTAGCAATTCTTGGATTAATGGAAAGCGAAGTTTTTCAAAAACCTATTCCTATTTTTTAGCTCCACAAACCCGTGGAAAAATTACCATTGCCCAAGCAACTATTGAAGTAGAAGGTGAAACATATAAAACCCTACCTGTTGAAGTAGAAATTACTTCTGCCGTTGAAGTTCCAAAAGACGGCAACAATGCAGATTACTTGGCGAGTGAAAATGTGCATTTGGTTGCAGAAGTTTCAAACGCCAATCCTTATTTAAATGAAGCGCTTACCGTTACATACAAACTTTATGTTTCGCACGATGTAAGCATTACTAGCCAATGGAGAGAAATTGACACGCCAAAATACGCAGATTTTTGGAGCCAAAATATTGACAATCAAAACAACTTTAAGGTTTACGAAGGAAAATACAATGGCGAAGATTACCGCTATGTGGTTTTAAGAACAACCGTGCTTTATCCCCAAAAAACTGGAGAACTGGAAATAGAACCGCTTACGCTGGATATCCCTATAGACGTTCAGGGCAACCGCCGTGATATTTTTGGTCGAAGATTAATGGAGCGTGTCAACAAAACTATTTCTGCAGGGAAACGAACGATTAACGTGAAACCGCTTCCTTTGGAAGGAAAGCCGGATGGGTTCAATGGCGCGGTTGGCGATTTTTCTTTTGATGTATCTACTAATAAAACCACGCTCAATGCAAATGAATCTATACAGCTTGATATAAAAGTTTCAGGTAAAGGAAATTTAAAATTATTTACCGCTCCAACCGTAAAACTTCCGAATACCTTAGAAGTATATGAGCCAGAACACAGCGAAAACGTAAACACAACAATTGCGGGAATGCAGGGTTCCATAACAGATTCATACACTATTGTGCCGCAATTTAAAGGCACATATCCCGTGAACCCAATCACCTTTTCCTTTTTCGATCCGAATACTGAAAAATATAGAACCATTACTTCAAAAGAATTTACAATTGACGTTGAAAACGGGCCAATCAGTTCGGCAAATCCAATTGCAAATTCCAACGATGCCAAAAAACAGGTTGTTCTTTCAAAAGACAATTTTAAGTATATAAAACTGGATGCCAACTTAAAGCCTATAGCCCAGGAATCTTTTTTCAAATCTGGGTTATTCTGGTCGCTTTTGGGCGGGCCATTTTTGTTGATTCCGCTATTTATTCTCGCTGGGAAAAAACGCAAACAAAGATTGAATGACGTTGAAGGAAATAAACTTCGCCGTGCAAACAAGCTTGCAAAAAAATATCTTTCCGAGGCAAAACGCAATACATCAAACCCAGTTGCATTTTATGAATCTTTGGAGCGTGCGCTTCACAATTACTTAAAAGCGAAACTGAATATTGAGACCTCGGAGATGGAAAAGAGCCTTATTTCAAAAATGTTGCTCGAACGAAATGTAGAAGCGCCAACGGTTGAAAGCTTTATCAGTTTGTTGAAAAGTTGCGAATTTGCCCGATATGCTACGTCTTCAACAGCATCCGTACAACAGGATTATGGCAAGGCGGTGGAAGTAATTTCAAACATAGATAAACAAATACAGTAAAATTGAAGAAGATGAAAAAGCTGCTGTACATATTTATTTTACTCGTTTCTTTCACAAGTATTGGTCAAGACAATACACTTTTTGACCAAGGAAAAGAGCTTTACAAAAATGGAAAATACCAACAGGCCATAAATGCTTGGATGCAAATTTTAGACAAAGGCGAGCATTCTGCCGAACTCTATTTCAACTTGGGAAATGCCCACTATAAACTAAATCACATTGGTCCGAGTGTTTATTATTATGAAAAGGCGCTTCAGCTTTCACCGAATGACGAAGACATAAAAAACAACCTTGCCTTTGCAGAAAATGCGCGCATAGATTCCATAGAGCCTTTGCCGCAGACAGTTTTTTCAAAATGGTATAACGGTATTGCCGGGTTGTTTACTTTTGATGGCTGGGCAATTTCAGCAGTTGTATTTTGTGTCTTTTTTGTAGCATTATTTCTATTATACTACTTTGCTTTTTCTGAAAAAAGAAAACGCTTGCTTTTTGTGAGCTCTTTGTTTGCAGGGTTTTTATTGGTCTTTTCGTTGGCAATGGCGTTTATGACGTATGGGGATTATTCAAAAAACCAACCTGCCATTATTTTTGCAAACGAAGTAGACGTAAAAACTGAGCCTTCCCTTGGGAGTAATGTAGCATTCACGCTTCACGAAGGGACAAAGGTCCAGATTTTGGCTCAGGACGGCAACTGGTTCCGAATCACTTTGACCGATGGAAAGGATGGCTGGATTCCAGCCACAGATTTAAAACAACTTTAGTAATTAATATTTAATTAACAGGAAATTAAACAAATTCTGTTATTTTTGTGATTCTTAAAAAAATCGCTTGAGATATACCAGTATTTTATTGATGATAGTGTTTACAAGTTTTCTTGTAACGCCTGCTATTATAAGTCTTTCTGGTAATCAAGCCGATGTTTCTACTTTTTTTTCAATGAACGAAGAAGAAAACTCAAACAAAATGCCCAAACCTAATTTTGTTTTCTTTTTTGAAAAAATTCAATCCAATTATGAAAGCCTAGCATTTCTGAAAATGCAGAAAAACAAAGACGGTTTTCAAATTGACAAATATTCAAAAGTCTTTATAGACGTTGTTTCGCCGCCTCCGCGCTTGGCATAGCCTTTTTCATTAAAAAACATCCTAAAAAATTGAAAATCATTTCTTTGTGAAAATCACAGGAAATGTTTTTGGTTCTTGGTTTAATCCAACGATTTTTTGTTAGGATAATTCCTTGATGATATAAAAATAGTATTGACCTTAAAAAACACACCGTGAAATTTTACGATAAACTTATAGAAAACAACAAAAATTGGGTAGCAGAAAAACTGAGCTTAAACCCCAACTATTTTACAAATCTGGCAAAAGGCCAAAGTCCTCCGGTACTATGGATCGGTTGTGCAGACAGCCGTGTTCCCGCAAATGAAATAATCGGGGCGCAGCCCGGGGAGGTTTTTGTACAACGAAATATAGCCAATATGGTCGTACATACCGACATGAACATGCTCAGCGTTTTAGATTATGCGGTACATGCCCTAAAAGTAAAACATATTATCGTTTGTGGCCATTATGGTTGCGGAGGTGTTAAAGCCGCAATGAAGAACGAGTCTATCGGTCTTATCGACAATTGGCTTCGCCACATAAAGGATGTATACAGGCTTCATAAAAACGAGTTGGATAGTATTGAAGATGAAGAGGCCAGGTTTAGGCGTTTTGTAGAAGTAAACGTTAAAGAACAAGTGTTTGACCTTGCAAAAACCTCGATTGTACAAAACGCTTGGCACAAAGGCCAGGAGCTAAACCTGCACGGTTGGGTCTATGGTCTTGATTCCGGCCTTATCAAAGATCTACAAGTAAACGTTGGCAACGACTATGAGCTTGACAAAGTTTACCAATTAAATTTTTAGAACATGAACGCAACATGTTTTAAACCGCCTAAGTACTTAAAACCTTAAACTATTACAAATGACAAAAAATATATTTTCAAATTTTAGGGGCAATCTTTTCGGGGGAATTACCGCCGGTATCGTAGCCCTTCCGTTGGCACTGGCTTTCGGGGTGCAATCGGGACTTGGGCCTGATGCAGGTTTGTACGGTGCTATTTTTATTGGGTTTTTTGCTTCTCTTTTTGGAGGGACCAATACCCAGATTTCTGGCCCTACAGCACCAATGACGGCAGTTTCCATGGTTATGATAGCAGGCATTATAGCCACCAACAACGGAGATGTTGAACAAGCTCTTCCCTACATTCTACTTGTTTTTTTAATGGCTGGTTTAACGCAAATATTATTGGGAATAACCGGTGTAGGAAAGTATATAAAATACATTCCATACCCCGTTGTTTCAGGTTTTATGACGGCAATTGGCGTAATCATTTTAATTACTCAGTTGCTACCTGTTTTGGGATATTACACAGAGGAAGACACCGCTTTTATTGAGATTTTCAAGCCAAGGGCTGAAGAAGTAATAATGAGCAAAATTCTGCAAGATGAAGCGGGTGAAGGAATTCTGGTTCTTGAAGATTTTAAGGAAACCATAACCCGTTCCGAACAAATTTCAAAGGAAGAAATTCTTCAGGAAGCGAAAATTCTCGCAAAAGCTGAAAACTCTGGCGTGGCAGGAGCAATAAAAGCACTTCCCCGAGCAATTTCATCTATAAATTGGCTGGAATTTATTCTGGCTTCACTTACTATATTCATCATTTACGGTTTTAAAAGAATAACTACAAAAGTGCCCAGTACGCTTGTGGCCTTACTTGTGGTTTCGGCGGGAGCATACCTTTTGAAATTGGACTATCAGCCCATTGACCAAATTCCGGGAGGTTTTCCAATCCCGAACTTAGATATGTTCAGCCAGTTTCAATTTGGGCAAATTTCACCCTATGTATTTACAGCATTAACCTTGGCATTCTTGGGAAGTATTGACTCCCTTTTAACCTCAGTGGTAGCTGATAATATGACCAAAACCAAACACAATCCCAACAAAGAATTGATGGGACAAGGAATTGGTAATAGCATTGCAGCAATATTTGGTGGTATTCCAGGAGCAGGTGCAACCATTCGTACAGTTGTAAATATTAATGCGGGAGGAACCACAAAACTTTCTGGTATGATTGCCGCAATTTTATTGTTGGTCATTTTACTAGCTTTAGGGCCTGTTGCTTCACAGATTCCAGCAGCCGTGCTTGCAGGTATTTTAATAACCGTAGGTATTGGCGTAATGGATTACAAAGGATTAAAAGCAATTCCTAAAATGCAAAAAGCTGAAGTTACCATTATGATTGTGGTTTTACTTCTTTCAGTTTTTTGGAATTTGGTTTACGCAGTAGGAATAGGTTTGGTTTTGGCCGCTATCATTTTTATGAAGAAAATTGGGGACCTTACAGCTGACCAGTCTAAAGTTGTTCCGTTAGCAAATGCAGACGAACTCACTTTGGCATGGAGCGATGAGTTGAATTTTCCAGAAAAATTGAAAGAAGAAGTATTCATAAAACGTTTGGAAGGGCCCTTGTTTTTTGGTTACACTTCAGATTTTCAACAATTGGCAAATCAAATTCCCGATACGGCGACACACGTAATTATACGAATGGGAAAGACTCCATACATAGACCAATCGGGACTATATGCAATGGAGGAAGTTTTAATGAACATTACCCAAAAGGGCATTACGCCTATTTTTGAAGACCTACAGGCACAGCCGCGTATAATGATGGAACGGATTGATATTATTCCAGACCTTGTGCCGAAGGAACTTATTTTCAGTGACTTTAAAGAAGCTGTGAAATATGCACGCGACAATATAAAAGATGTTGTATAAATTATTTTAATGCTCTTCAGGAAGCCCCGTTTCGTCGGGGCTTTCTTTTGGAACAATTTCAGGATTGTCACTATTTAAATTATCAACTTCCTCCATTATAGCGGGCATTACTGCTGGCGCAATTGCCGCAACCGGTGTGTATAAAAGTGATGATTCCCGTTTTTCTTCTGTAAGAATTCTATAATTTTCCGAAGCGTTTACAAACATAAAAATCACACTTATTAAAAAAGCAAACTTTAATACGTTGAAAACTCCGCCCAAAAACTTGTTGAAAATTCCCAACATCGCAAAATCAGCTACTTTGGTTAGAAGTCTTCCCAATAAACCAATAAGGAACATTACGAGGAAAAAGGTAATTAAAAATGATGCTATTCCAGTTAAATCTCCACTCCAATCAAACCACCTTTCAATATAAACCCGTACATAGTCAGAAAAGTACATAGCACAGTAAACACCGACCACCAAACTGATTAATGATGCAAGTGACCGCAGCAATCCTTTTTTAAAACCCATATAAAAAGCGATGATGAAAATAATCCCAAGTACAATGTCTATAGTGTTCATTAACTGAAAAATTTCCTAAATATAGCACTTTCTGAACAGACATTTAATTTCAACATTCTTGAACAATCCTTTATGAATTTGGTACTTGCAATTTGGAATTTGAAAGCCGTATCTTTGCAAACTAATTTATTTCAAAAAATGGCGCGCGACGAACAATTAAAAGAAAGATGGGAAGCAGTAGTAAAAATGCTGGGCGCCCGTTTTGCCGATGGTGAGGTTTTAGACCTTGACGCCATTATTTATTTGATTGGCGTGCAGGAATTGGGCCAACTGCACCGTAAATTTAAAAAGGACGAAAAACTCAACCTGATGCATATTGCCATTTGCCGTCTTTTGGAGCCTTACGGGTATTACGAGTTTGACTATTATGATGAAGAAAGCTGGCCGCATTATAAAGTCTTAGAACAACTGCCACCGCTAAAAGCTGGCGAACAGAGCGTTTTGATGAAAGAAGCTATTGTGCAGTATTTTGTGGAGAAGGAAGTGATAAGCTAATATATTTTTTCATAGAGAATTTAGTGATGATAGAAACAATAAAAAAACACATAGCCGAAGTTCAAGCTTTTTCTTCAACCAATAAAGAAGAAATAGAAAACTTCCGTATAAAATATTTAGGTAAAAAAGGACTATTGAATGACTTTTTCGCTGAATTTAAAAATGTCCCAAATGAACAGAAAAAAGAGTTTGGACAGGTTGTAAACACACTTAAAAACGCAGCACAGGAAAAAGTAGATTCACTTAAGGAAGCTATTGAAAGCAATATTGAGTCCAAAGGCGTCTATGGTGACCTTTCCCGTCCCGGTGAAGTAATTCCGTTGGGGTCGCGCCATCCTATTTCTATTGTAAAAAACAAGATTATCGACATCTTTTTGCGCATTGGTTTTAACGTTTCCGAAGGCCCCGAAATTGAGGACGATTGGCACAACTTTACCGCGCTAAACCTGCCGGAATACCACCCGGCGCGCGATATGCAGGACACGTTTTTCATCCAAACCAATCCTGATGTGCTCTTGCGCACGCACACATCTTCGGTACAGGTTCGCTATATGGAAAACAACAAACCACCAATCCGCACCATTTCGCCCGGTCGCGTTTATCGAAACGAAGCCATTTCAGCTCGTTCACATTGCTTTTTCCACCAAGTGGAAGGTTTGTATGTGGACAAGGGCGTAAGCTTCGCAGACTTGAAACAAACGCTGCAATATTTTACTACGGAAATGTTCGGAAAATCGAAAATCCGCCTTCGCCCTTCCTATTTCCCGTTTACGGAACCAAGCGCCGAAGTTGATGTTTATTGGGGTCTTGAAACCCAAGCAGATTACAGAATCACCAAAGGAACCGGTTGGCTGGAGATTGGCGGCTGCGGAATGGTAGATCCAAACGTGCTTAAAAACTGCGGTATTGACCCTGAGGAATATTCGGGTTTTGCCTTTGGTGTTGGCATTGATAGAATTGCGATGCTATTGCATCAAATTCCCGACATCAGAATGTTCAGCGAAAACGACGTTCGCTTTTTGGAACAGTTCAAAAGTGTGCTGTAGCGGTTTGGATTATATGGAAAATTGAAGATTGATTATGCGAAAAGATATTGAAATCCCAAAAGCCAAAAACGTATATATTGTTGCCGTAAAGGAATGGGACAAAGATTTTACCGGCCAGCAATGGAATATTTATTTGGTAAATGATCGGGAAGATGAAATTTTCACTGTTTTGGTGATGTCGCGTGGAAAAAGTGACGACCGAAAAACCGCAACATTACGTCACGGATTGGGAAATATGCAACCTAAAACCGCAGCAAAAGTTGAATTTATACCAACGGAAGTTTTAGGTTTTACCAATGAATATTTGCTCACTTTTTTTGCTGAAAATAAACTATTTGAACGCAAATTCATTTTTGAGCCAAACAGTATTTCCGAAGAAAAGATAGTTGAAATACCTGTTTTGGAAAACGAAGGAATTTTGGCGAAATAATGTTTTTGAATTATTCCGGAATGTCAGTCTGAGCTTGTCGAAAAAATGTCAGTCTGAGCTTGTCGAAGACCCCATCAATTGCGCTTCAACAAGCTCTGCGTGACTTTAAAACACCTTTTGACATTTTGAATGACCACAAAAAGTAAAACAATTTTCATAAAATAAAGAATGCTAAAAGTTGAAATCGATTCCTTTTCCTATTCTAAAAAAACCATTTTAAACAACATTCATTTCACGCTAAAACCTGGCGAACACCTTAGTGTTCTGGGCGAAAGTGGTTGCGGAAAATCAACATTGTTGCATTTGGTTTACGGTTTGTTGCATTTAGAAAACGGAACCATTCTTTACAACGAAAAAAAACTGCTCGGACCCACCAAAACCTTGATTCCCGGCGAGCCTTTTATGAAGCTCGTGGCACAGGAATTCAACATTATGCCGTTCACGACGGTAGCCGAAAATTTGGGTTCGCACCTTTCCCGATTGGATGAAGAAAAAGATGAAAAGCGAATTGACGATTTGTTGGAAGTTGTAGAAATGAAAGCTTTCAAAAATACTTTGGTAAAAAACCTCAGCGGCGGCCAAAAACAGCGCGTGGCTTTGGCAAAAGCATTAGCGAACGAACCCGAAATCCTTTTGCTGGATGAGCCTTTCAGTAATATTGACGTTTTCAGAAAGAATAAATTGCAACGCAAAATCTTCAATTATCTGAAAGAAAAAGACATAAGTTGTATCACCGCAACCCACGACAGCGAGGAAGCCTTGGCGTTTTCAGACCACATTTTAATGCTGAAAAACGGAACTGAAGAACTATTTGGAACGCCGGAATTTATCTACAAAAACGTTTCAACCGAATATCAGGCAGGATTTTTTGGCGAAGCAAATCTGCTTCCGAAAAATCTTTTTTGGCGTGAAGAAAATTCTGAAAAAACAATCGTTTTTCCGCATCAATTGATAATTTCCAAAGAAAAAACAGCACTGAAAGTGACCGTAAAAAAATCCTATTTCAAAGGAAGTTTTTACTTAATTGAAGCGGATTTTGAAGAAAAGACCGTTTTTTTCAACAATAAATTTTCGCTCAAAAACGGAGAAATTTTCTATTTAAAAATTTTAGAAGACGATTAAACCACAACGATCATTTTTCCTTTATTCTTTCCGTCAAGCAGATCAATAAATGCCTGCGGAATATTTTCAAAACCTTCCGCGATCGTTTCCAAATACGTCAATTTATCGGCTTTCAGCCATTCCGCCATACGCTTTTGCGCGGGGCCAGCTTTGGGTTTTCAATTTATTGTACAGCGAAATAGCTCCACAATTTATAATGCGTTCATATTATATATGTTTTCCAGTGCGGCATCCACATTTTCGAAATCGGTTATGGAAGGTTTGCCGGACGGACGTGTTTTAATAAGTATTGCTTTGCTCATCAGAGTTTTTATAGCATAAAAAAGTTTTGGCTTCACGTCCTTTGAATATTTAATAAAAGAATAACATCTTTCCGCTGTAAAAAGTATCGTGTTATAAATTCCCGCTCAATATCTTTGCAATTATTTCAAAAAAAGAAGTGGCAGCTCCAAAAAACATATTGAAATCAACACTTTTCGATCTTGGCGAATACTTTAAAAGTACCGATTTTTCGAAAGCGATTTTATTGGGAATTGCCCTTACATTACCCATTATTGTGGGAGTTAAGCTTGATTTCCTTGCAATCGGGACAACAATTACCGTAGGTGCCATGCTGGCTTCGCCGAGCGATGTTAGCGGAAGTATTCAACATAAGATAAAAGGGATTTTGCTTGCTGCGCTATTGGCCATGACAGTAAGTTTGATAGGTGCCTATCTGCACCTTTCACACTGGTTATTGGTTCCCATTTTGGGTATCTTGATGTTTGGTATTTCCTACCTTTCCATTTACGGGTTTCGCGCATCGCTAATTAGTTTTTCAGGTCTTTTTGCGTTGGTGCTTAGTTTTTCAAATGTTTCCAGTGGCATGCCTCCCTACGAAAGAGCCCTGTTGATAGGCCTTGGCGGAATTTGGTATGCAACACTCGCGTTCATTTGGCATTATATGTACCCCAAAAGGCAAACGGAATTCTATCTTTCCAAAACCCTGAAACTCACTGCAGATTATTTACATATACGCGGCGAATTGGTTTCAGAAAAAGAAGACAGGACGGAGCTCCTAAAAAAGTTGCTGAATACGCAAACCGAACTTACCGCAACCCACGAAACCCTGCGCGATATTTTGATTGCCAGCCGAACAGGCTCTGGAAAGTCCAATTACGAAGGCAAACGGTTGTTGATTTTTGTACAATTGGTCGATATGCTGGAACTGGCAATGGCGAATCCGGTAAATTATTCAAAAACGGATGCTTTTTTTAAGGAAAAACCTGAACAATTGGCCGATTTTCAAAATTTGCTTTTCGCGATGTCGAAAAGATTGAACACGATTTCAATATTGCTCTCAAACCCAAAAAAACTTCGCAAAAGTGATAAAATTGAAACATTGCTTCAAAAAATAAAGCTGGGCATTTCAACAAATAAATCGGCTTCAAATGAAAATTTTGACGAGAATACAATCTTGCTCCGAAACCTATTCAAATACCAAAAAGAACAGGTAAAAAAGATCGAAAAGATTGAATGGTTACTGAAAAATCCTGCGCATCGTGAAGTTTCCCTGTTGAAAAATGATGATTCGCGAAGGTTCCTTACCAAACAGAATTACGATTTTAATGTCCTGTTTGAAAATTTCAATCTGCGCTCCCCCATTTTCAAGCACTCACTGCGGCTTGCTGTAATGGCCATGATCGGTTATGGAGTTGGAATGCTTTTTTCGCTCCAAAATCCTTATTGGATTTTGCTCACGCTTATCGTTATTATGCGCCCCACGTTCGGGCTCACAAAAACACGTTCCAAAGAGCGGACCATTGGAACGTTAATTGGCGGTGCGCTGGCCGTGGGCATTGTTTTGCTAACACAAAATACCACGGTTTATGGCATTTTGGCAATTGTATCGTTGGTAATTGCATTTTCAATGGTACAGCGCAATTACAAGGCTGCGGCTACGTTCATTACCCTGAGCGTGGTATTTATTTATGCCCTATTGCGGCCAGATATTTTTAATGTAATACAATATCGCGTTGTGGATACGTTAATTGGCGCAGGTTTGGCAACTATGGGAAATTTGCTGCTGTGGCCCGCTTGGGAAATACAGGGTATTCAAAATACTTTACTGGAAACCATTAAGGCAAATAAAATTTATTTGGAGGAAATAGTTGGCTTTTACAATCAAAAGGGGAAAATTTCTCCCGAATATAAAGTGGCTCGAAAGAAGGCCTTTTTGGAAATGTCCAACCTCAGCGCAGCTTTTCAACGGATGACGCAGGAACCAAAATCGAAGCAAAAAAATCTGGATAAGGTTTATGAAATTACGGTGCTTAACCATACTTTTTTAGCATCATTGGCTTCGTTGAGCACTTATATTTTAAGTAATCCCACAACTCCGGCTTCAAGGAATTTTAAAAAGGTTACTTCAAAAATTATTCAAAATCTTTCAGAAGCGGAAGGCATTTTGAAAAGGGAAATTTCTTCGGAAAAAATTTCTGAAAACGTGGAATCTGAAAACATTTTTGAAAATACTTATGGCCAAAAAATAATTCTTTCGGATGCAGAAAATGCCAAACCATTAACCGATGCCTTCCATCAAAAAATGGAGGAAGCACATTTGGTGCGCGAACAATTGAAATGGCTCTTGGCGATGAGCGAAAAAATGCCAAAACTATTACTGGAAACGCAGTTTTAGTGCTTTACTTAAGGCCATTAATTTTATAACTATTGCCGTTCAGTGTAAATTCATCGCCCTTTTTCTTTCCCGAAATGAGCAAGCCTACCGGCGAATTTAGGGCAACGCACAAATAATCTGTTTTCCCCAAAGTAACGGTGCCGATGGAAAGACTTATGAAATAGGTAAAACGATCGGTATATACCAAGCTTCCCAACCGGGCATAATCGGAAGTTGCCTTCACATCAATCTTTTTGAGAAGTTGCGCGACTTTTTCAATTTCCTGCAACTGCTTTCCCGCATTTTCGCGGTCAATCTGCAGCATCGCCCTGCCTGTTTCATGCTTGTCGCCACTGCTGCTTTTGGCTTCCTCAAGCAACGATTCCTCAATATCGGCAATCGTTTGTTTTATTTTGGAATAGCGGTTGTCAACCTGTTTTTGGCAATGCTGGAGCAATTCGTTTTTAATTTCTAGCGCGGTCATTTTTTCTTTTTCGTTTTCCTTGTTTCTTCTTGCGGTTCTTGTTTTTTCAAAGTAAAAGGTCCATAATAGCGCATCTGCCTAACAATCCATTGAGTTCTTCGTGCAACATAATTTCCTGGCGGATTAGCCCTATATCGCTGTGGGCTCGGTAAAATTGCGGCAATAGCTGCGGCATTTTCAATCCGAAGGTTTTTTGCCGATTTTTTAAACCAATATTGCGAAGCTGCTTCCGCGCCAAAAACGCCGTCGCCCATTTCTACACTGTTCAAGTAAACTTCCAAAATACGCTCTTTGCTCCATAGTGTTTCAATCAAAAGTGTGAAATACGCCTCCATTCCCTTTCGGAACCAAGTTCGGCCTGGCCATAAAAAAGCATTCTTAGCCGTTTGCTGTGAAATGGTACTTCCGCCGCGGAGTTTTTTTCCTTTTTCGTTGTTTTCCAAAGCTTTTTCAATTGCTTCACGGTCAAACCCGCTATGGCTTAAAAAAGTTTGGTCTTCGGCACAGATAACTGCTAACTGCAAATACGGGGAAATTTCATCAATGGGAACCCAGTCGTGGCGGGTTTGATAATTCTCATCGCCTTCCATTGCGCGAATGGCCATAAGAGGCGTGTAGGGAACGGGCACAAATTTGTAGATAAGTACCCACAGAACGGTAAGCCCAATAAACCAAAGGAAAAATTTAAATATAAATTTGAACAGTTTTTTAATCATAGAGGTTTGCTAATTGTTTCCCGATTGTGCTACCAATTGCCACTCCCATTCCACCCAATCGTACGCCGCAAAAAATATTTTTTGAAACTGATTTTAATATCGGTTTTTTTTTGTTTCCAATACCCATAATGCCACTCCAGCGATGTTCAATTTCGAAAGCTTGGTTTGGTAAAATTACCGTTTTAAGCAATTCCTCCAACTTGTTTTGCACCAATTGTGTCAGTTCCATTTCAGTAGTTTCCTCTGTCTTAAAATCGAGGTTTCTTCCGCCACCAAAAAGAATTCGGTTATCAATATTTCTGAAATAATAATAGCCTTTATCCAAATGAAATGTACCTTTTATCTTTAAATTTTCTATAGGTTTGGTCACCAAAACCTGCGCCCTTGCAGGTTTTACATCTTCTTTCAAAAATTGCTTCGCAAAACCATTGGTCGCGATAAAAACTTTTTTTACGTGAATGTCACACTGAGCTTGCCTGTGCTGAGCGGAGTCGAAGTGTCGAAGTGCTTTTGGCGAATTTAGTTGAAGTGAAACCGATTCACCTTGGTCTGAAATACTTGTAATTTCTGAAGAATTCAGTATCAAAATATTTTCTTCTGAAGCTCTTTTAATGAGGCCCAGCATCATTCTTCCTGTATCTATTTGGCCTTCAAATGTGCTATAAATAAGTTTTGGTTGAATATTTTTAAAGCCGAAATGATTCTCTTTTTCTGAAAAAACTTCAGCGTTGAAAACAGGTTTCAATAATCCATTTACATATTCAATCTGGGATTTACAAATTTCAAAAAGCTCCGCATCTTCATTGGTAAAAAGTTCGTAGCCACCGTATTCTTGATAATCCAATTGTTCATCGCCAAGGGTTTTTCTCAATAATTGTAAACCCTCCACCCTGCTTTTTACAAGTTGGATAACCTCTTCTTCGGAATGGTTTTTTAAATCCTCCAGTATTTCCGAAATACTTCCGAAGCAGGCAAAACCCGCATTTTTGGTACTCGCACCACTGGGAAGCATGCCGCGTTCAAAAACTGCAATTTTGCTTTTGGGATGCTTTCTGCGAAGTTCCAAAGCACAACTCAAACCAACAATTCCGCTGCCAATAACGGCATAATCGATGTTTGAAAACCAGGTTTTATATTCCCAATACGAGAGATTCATTTTATAATAAATTCCAAATTAAAAAAAACACCAAATTCCAAAGATAGGTTTTTGGGATTTGGTGCTTGTAATTTGCGATTTAAAAAAACTATTCCTTTTCAGGCTCGTTCATTTTGAAGGTATTCATAAACGCCGTTGTGTAATTTCCGGCGACATAATCCGGCTCGTCCATCAATTGGCGGTGGAACGGGATTGTTGTTTTAATGCCTTCAATTACGAACTCGTCCAAAGCACGTTTCATTTTGCTAATCGCTTCTTCACGGGTTTGTGCGGTAGTAATTAGTTTCGCAATCATCGAATCGTAGTTTGGCGGAATGGTATAACCCGCATAAACGTGTGTGTCTAAACGCACTCCGTGACCTCCCGGTGCATGCAGTACGGTGATTTTCCCAGGTGAAGGGCGGAAATCGTTATAGGGGTCTTCGGCGTTAATTCTACACTCAATCGCGTGCAATTGTGGGGTATAGTTTTTTCCGGAAATTGGCACTCCGGCAGCTACCAAAATCTGTTCGCGGATAAGGTCGTAATCAATTACTTGTTCTGTGATTGGGTGCTCAACCTGAATACGCGTATTCATTTCCATAAAGTAGAAATTACGGTGTTTGTCGACCAAAAATTCAATAGTCCCTGCACCTTCATACTTAATATATTCGGCGGCTTTTACAGCAGCATTACCCATATCGGTACGCAGCTTCTTAGTCATAAACGGACTTGGAGTTTCCTCGGTAAGCTTTTGGTGGCGACGTTGAATGGAGCAGTCACGCTCACTTAAATGGCAGGCCTTTCCGGTGCTATCGCCCACTATTTGAATTTCAATATGACGTGGCTCTTCAATGAGCTTTTCCATATACATCCCGTCGTTTCCGAAGGCTGCGGAAGCTTCTTGTCGGGCGCTTTCCCAAGCTTTTTTAAGATCTTCTTTTTTCCAAATGGCGCGCATTCCCTTTCCGCCGCCACCCGCGGTTGCTTTCAACATTACTGGATAACCGACTTCCTCGGCCAGTTTTTCACATTTTTCATAAGATTCAATGATACCATCGCTTCCGGGAACGGTGGGTACTCCGGCAGCTTTCATTGTGGCCTTTGCTGAAGCTTTATCGCCCATGCGTTCAATCATTTCTGGGGAAGCGCCTATAAACTTTATGCCGTGTTCTTGGCAAATTTTTGAAAATTTGGCATTTTCGGAAAGAAATCCGTAGCCGGGATGAATCGCGTCTGCATTGGTAATTTCCGCAGCAGCGATAATATTTGACATTTTTAGGTAGCTCAAATTGCTTGGTGGTGGTCCAATACAAACCGCCTCATCTGCAAAACGCACGTGAAGGCTTTCTGCATCTGCGGTTGAATAAACGGCAACCGTTTTTATTCCCATCTCACGGCACGTACGGATAATTCGCAGTGCTATTTCGCCCCTATTTGCAATCAATATCTTTTTAAACATAATGTTTTGAAATTACAAATTACAAGCACCAAATTACAAAGTGGAATTTGGACTTTGAAATTCGAGATTTATACTTATGATGGGTCAACTAAAAATAGTGGTTGGTCAAATTCTACCGGAGAAGAATCATCCACTAATACTTTTACAATTTTTCCAGAAACTTCACTTTCAATTTCGTTGAAAAGCTTCATTGCTTCAATCACGCAAAGCACATCGCCTGCGCTGATAGTGCTTCCCACCTCAACGAATACGGGTTTGTCAGGAGAAGGTTTTCTATAGAAAGTACCAATGATTGGCGACTTAATAGTGATGAATTTTGAATCCATTGCTTCTGAAGGAGCTTCTGTTGAAGGTGCAGCTTGTTGTTGTTGCACTGCAGAAGTCTGAGGCTGCATTTGTATTTGCGGTTGCGCCATTGTTGGAATTTGCTGAATGTAGGTGGTTTCGCCCCTATCATTCTCTAATCCCGTTTTTATGGTAATCTTTATGTCTTCGGTTTCAAGCTTTACTTCGCTGGCACCACTTTTTGCCACAAACTTGATCAGGTTTTGAATGTCCTTTATATCCATAATTTAGAAAATTTAGTCTTTTGGGTTGGTTAAAATTATTTTGAATCGTAGGCCCATTTCAAATAAACGGCGCCCCAAGTAAAGCCTCCACCGAAGGAAGCAAATATCAAGTTATCTCCTTTTTTGAGTTGTTTTTCATAATCCGCCAAGCACAACGGTAAGGTTGCAGAAGTTGTATTGCCGTATTTGTGGATATTCATCATTACTTTTTCATCGGGCAGTTTCATTCGTGAGGCAGCTGCATCGATAATTCGTTTGTTGGCTTGATGTGGCACTAGCCAGTCCACATCTTCACCTGTAAGATTGTTCTTTTTCATTACTTTTTCGCAAACATCTGCCATGTTTGAAACAGCAAATTTAAAAACAGTTTTGCCTTCTTGAAAAACGTAGTGCTGCTTATTGTTCACTGTTTCAATAGAAGCAGGAAGCAAAGAGCCTCCGGCATCAATTTTTAGAAAAGGCCTGCCAACACCATCTGTACGCAGATATTCATCTTTTACACCCAAGCCTTCTGTATTGGGCTCGAAGAGTACGGCTCCTCCTCCATCGCCAAAAATGATACAGGTGGTTCTATCTGTATAGTCAATAATTGACGACATTTTATCGGCGCCAATAAGAAGTACTTTTTTATATTTTCCAGATTCAATATAACGCGCTGCGGTTGACATTCCAAAAAGAAAACTGGAACAGGCCGCGACCAAATCATAGGAAAATGCGTTTATGGCACCTATTTGTGTTGCTACGTAAACTCCAGTTGCTGCCACAGGCATATCTGGTGTTGCCGTTGCCATTATGACCATATCAATTTCAGCGGGATCTGTATTGCTTTTTTGGAGAAGGTCTTTTGCTGCTTGGATAGCGAGATAGGAAGTACCTTTGTCTTTATCCTTTAATATTCTTCTTTCCTTAATTCCGGTTCTGCTGGTGATCCATTCGTCATTGGTATCTACCATTGTTTCCAGAATTTTGTTGGAGAGAACGTACTCTGGAACGTAGCTCCCTACAGCGGTAATAGCTGCCGTGATAGTATTCATAAAGCTGAATTAAAATTCACAAAAAAGACCAAAAATCTTTTAAAAAGAGTGAAAATTACTAAATTTTACTTGAAATTCGGCACTAATTAAGTTGTTTTTGCCTTTTTGCAAAGTTAAAAAACAAAAAAACCCTCACGGTAGGGTGAGAGTTTTTATTAAAATTATATACTGTTATGCTTCTGCCTGCTCAGTTGCATCAATTACAACTTGACCGCGGTAGTACATTTTTCCTTCGTGCCAGTGTGCTCTGTGGAAAAGGTGCGACTCACCCGTTGTTGGGTCTGTTGCAATCGTAGGTGCAGTAGCTTTGTAATGCGTTCTTCTCTTATCTCTTCTTGTTTTCGAGATTTTTCTCTTAGGATGTGCCATTGCTATTTATTATTTATCCGTTAATAGTTTTTTTAATGAATCCCATCGGGGATCGGTATTATCGTCTTTGGGCGTTTCCTTTTCGTCTATCGCTTTTGGACTTAGCTCTTCAAGCTTGTCGAGTATATCGCTTTTTAATGTGCCGTCTTTTACGCCGGGGTGAATTCTTCGTGAAGGCATAGCCAGCACAATGGATTCATAAATGTATTGCTGGATATTCACTTCATAACTTCCGTGGGGCAAAATGAGTAAATCTTCATTTTCATCATTGTATTCCCCACCAAATTTTACTACAAACTTATAAGATCCCGAAATCTCTTGATCAAAGGGCTCATTTGTCATATCGCAAGCAACGTTTACGGTTCCATTAAATGTTAATGTGAACTCTAGCAACGTGCTCATTTTTTCCAGCAGTACGTCGAGATTAATGGCAGCGTCATTAAATTCATCATACTCAAAATGCTCAAAGAACGCTTTTGTTAATTCAAAGTTAAACTGGTGTTTTCCTAATTTCAGCCCTACGAAAGGGATGGTAAACTCTTTCAAATCCTTCATTTTCACACCTAATTTAAGACCTTAACCTTACGGATAAGGCGGGTGCAAAGATAAAAAATTATTTGAATAGCAATTAGTTTTTTATTTCTTTTTTGAGAAGCCCCTTTTGCGTGATGTTTGAAGTGGATTTTTGGAAATTTCCAGATATTCCTCACGTTTTTCAAAAATGGATACCGCACTGAAAACTGCTTCGCGAAAAGATTCATAATTGGCTTCATTTTTTCCCGCCAAATCAAAAGCAGTGCCATGGTCCGGCGAAGTTCTAATGCGGTTAAGCCCCGCAGTGAAGTTCACGCCTTTTCCAAAAGCAATTGTTTTAAAAGGTATTAATCCTTGATCGTGATAGGAAGCAATTATTGCGTCAAAATTTTTGTAATTGCCGGAGCCAAAAAAGCTATCTGCGGCATAAGGCCCAAAAACCATTTTTCCGTTTTTGCGAATATTGTCCAAAGCCGGGCGTAAAAGTGTGTCATCTTCATCACCAATTACACCATTATCGCCAGTATGCGGGTTGATTCCTAAAACAGCGATTTTAGGCATTTCAATTCCGAAGTCTTCAATTAAGGTATGATAAATGGTATTAATCTTTTTATCAATGCGCTCTCGGGTTATGTTTTTTACAACGTCTTTTACCGCAACATGATCCGTTAAAAGTCCAACGCGCAAATCCTCAGAAATTAAAAGCATCAAGCTTTCGCCTTTCAGCTCTTGTGCCAAATAATCGGTATGGCCTGGGAAATTGAAACTCTCGGATTGAATGTTACTTTTGTTAATTGGCGCAGTAACCAACGCATCGATTTTACATTCCTTTAGGGCTACAACCGCAGCCTTCAAAGATTTAATGGCGTATTCCCCTCCTGCTTGGTTTTCTTCTCCAAAAGTAACATCAACGTGTTCTTTCCACACATTCAGCACGTTTATTTTCTTCGGAACAAGATCTTCAATTTTATCAATTCCGTGGAAATTGATATCAATTTCATAATGTTTTTTGAAGAAGGACATCAACTTTACCGATGCAAAAATAACAGGGGTGCAAAACTCCAGCATACGTGAATCCTCAAACGTTTTCAGAATTATTTCGCTCCCAATCCCGTTAATATCACCTATTGAAATACCGACCACAATTTTATCCTCTCTGCTCATTATGTTTTGCCTTTTTTTAATTGTTACTTTTGCAGTACAAATGTAACCAAATACTACAATGTTTACAGGAATTATTGAAGCCATTGGCGAAATAGTTGAACTTACCCAAGAAGGCAAAAATCTTCATTTAGAAATTAAAAGCTCGTTGGCCCAGGAATTGAAAATAGATCAAAGTGTCTCTCACAACGGAGTGTGCTTAACTGTTGTGAAAATAAATGAAGGCTCTTATGTGGTTACAGCCATTAAAGAAACCTTGGACAAAACAAACCTTAAAAACTTGAAAAAGGGTTCCCTGGTCAACTTGGAAAGAGCAATGAAATTGGGCGACAGACTTGACGGCCACATTGTGCAAGGCCATGTGGATGGAACAGCTAGTTGTAAAACAGTAGAAGATGCAAACGGAAGTTGGGTTTTTACTTTTCAATACAACAGTTCAGAATTCAGTACTGTGGAAAAAGGCTCCATCACAGTGAATGGGGTTAGTTTAACGGTGGTAAATTCTAAAAAAGGAGCGTTTAGCGTCGCTATTATACCTTACACTTTGGAGAATACAAATTTTAAAGAAATTAAAGCAGGAAGCGAAGTAAACTTAGAGTTTGATATTATAGGAAAGTATGTAAAAAATCTTATGATGCCTTATTTATAGAAGAACGGTTTCTTTTATAAATTATATAAATACCAAGAAAAATGCCCATCGCAAGAAGAATCCAAATATTATCATCTATAGGCAACTGGGGGCCTCTTGTGCCGCCACGAACAGGCGGAGGCGGCCCTTGAGTGCCTGAAGCCGACTGGATAGCAAGCATTATAAAGTTATAAATAAGTGATGCCATGGTTGTTCATTAACGACTTGGGGATCGTAATTATGCGCCTAAAGTAATAATTTTTTTTTATCCTCAAATAAAAAATGAGTTATTGAATGGTTAATAACTCTTTTTAATCGTGAAAATTGTCTTTTACTCGGATTTTTACTTTGGTCTTAATTGGACATTAAAAAAAGTGGCCCCATACTTCGATAAACTCAGTACATCGCATGGCTCACTTCGGCTGCGCTCAGTGTAAACTTCTCGCCAAGTTACTTTATGGTAATAGAAAAATCTTTTTTACAAAGAACGCTTTGGTTTAAAAAAGTGGTCCCACATGGGCTCGAACCATGGACCCTCTGATTATGAGTCAGATGCTCTAACCAGCTGAGCTATGGGACCGTTTCTGTTTTAAAAATTTTAATTATCCAATTTCCACCTCTGTCTATAAACTCAATGTCTTTGGATAAATAACAGGGTTGCAAATGTAAAACACTTTACAAATACTGCAAAACTATTTCTACATATTCTCAATTTCTTGGCAAAGCTCTACTAATACTCCATTAGCAGATTTGGGGTGAAGAAAGGCCACCAACTTATTATCCGCTCCTTTTTTTGGAACTTCATTTAGCAGTATAAATCCTTCATTTTTAAGCCGTTCCATCTCTGCTTTAATATCATTCACGGCAAAAGCAATGTGATGTATTCCTTCCCCTCTTTTTTCTATAAACTTTGCAATTGGACTGTCAGGATTTGAAGCTTCCAATAGCTCAATTTTACTTTCCCCACATCGAAAAAAAGAAGTTTCTACACTTTCGCTTTCCACTTTTTCGCTTTTGTAAGGTGAACTTCCCAACAAGGCTTCGTATATTTTGTTGGCTTCGGAAATGTTCTTTACAGCAATACCTATATGCTCAATTTTCTCCATAAATTATTCTTCAGTAGTTCAAAAATACAAACTTAATTCCATTGAATTTCAACAAGCTTGTGGCTTCATTAACATTCCGTACGGTTTTATGTTCTATTTTTGCAGTATGGAAGAAAGTAACAGACAAAAGAAAATAGCAGGTGTTCTGCAAAGCGACCTTGCAAATGTGCTGCAGAATATGCTTCGCGAAGCAGGACAAATGGGCATTATTATTTCGGTCAGCAAAGTGAGTGTAACTACTGATCTTTCCATTGCGAAGGTTTACGTAAGCGTTTTTCCGGCAGATAAAGCCGAAGCCATTGTAGCTGAGCTCAATAAAGTAAAGCCAAACATTAAGCACCAAATTGCTCAACTGACAAAGAACCAACTGCGCAAAATGCCCAATCTTTCATTTTATAATGATGATTCCTTGGAGTACATTGAAAAGATTGACAAAGCCGTAAAAGGGGAAGAAAACCCATTGAAAGACCCAGATTTACTTCCAAAACGAAAAAAATCATAACTTGAATTTTTCACTCTACATCGCCAAGCGCTATTTGTTTTCAAAGAGCAGCAACAATGCCATCAATATTATCACGGGCATAGCGGCAGTTGGTGTAGTAGTTGGCGCAATGTCATTATTCATAGTACTTTCAGGCTTTTCGGGCCTTAAAGATTTTAGTCTTCAATTTACAGATGAATTTGACAGCGACTTAAAAATACTTCCCGAAAGTGGAAAAACAATTACATTTTCAGAAGTGCAAAAACAGCAACTTTCAACTATTGAAGGAATTGAAAACTTTTCAGAAATAATTGAGGAGCGTGTTTTTCTCCATTACAAAGGCAAAAACCATATTGCTTATATAAAAGGGGTGGATTCACTTTACGGAAAAGTAACCCATCTGGACAGTATTATGTATTTTGGAGAGTGGCTTGTTCCCAATGAACATCAAGTGGTTGTTGGACTTTCCACTATTGCAAAACTTTCTATGGGCGTGAATGATTATGGGGCCCCATTGGAAATCTACGTTCCAAAACCTGGAACAGGACAATTAAATGCACTAGATCCTTCCGATGCTTTCAGTAAAGAAAACGTTGTTGTCTCGGGGGTGTATCAAGTAAACGAAGACTTGGATTCCAAATATGTCTTTTCCGATCTTGACTTTGCCAGAAAACTATTATCGTTAGACAGTACAAAACTTTCTTCCATTGAAATGAAGCTTTTGCCCAATGCTTCTGAAGAAAATGTGAGAACCCAAATCAAGAAAATTTTTCCCGAAGAAATTATCATTAAAAACCGTATCCAGCAAAACGATGCGCTTTATAAAATGCTAAATACCGAAAATATTGCGGTTTATTTAATTTTCACCTTGGTATTGATCATTGCACTTTTCAACGTAATCGGCTCTATAATTATGATGGTTTTGGACAAGCGGAAAAACATTAAAACACTTTACAATCTGGGTGCCTCCTTGCCCGAAATACGCCGAATCTTTTTCTTACAAGGCACATTAATGACGGTACTTGGCGGATTATTTGGTATTTTTCTAGGGGTTCTTGCGGTACTGGCACAATTAAAATTTGAATTCGTTGCCATAACCAGCACACTGCCTTATCCCGTAAAACTGAAACTGATAAATGTTGTAGTTGTTTTTGTTACAATTAGTGTTTTAGGGGTTATAGCTTCAAAAATTGCATCAAACAGAGTTCGGGAAAAGCTATTGCTTTAATTTTGGAACGCAAAACTCCTTCCGGTTTGATGACTTTTAAATAATGAGAAATTCTGGATCTGCTCCCAAGCTTACTAAAGCGTCACAAATCTCTTCCGTAAAATTTTTAGGGCCGCAAACATAAAAACGAGAGCTAAAATCGCCAATGGTCTCTATAAGAAATTTGCGGTCAATCCTGCGCTCGCGAAAACCAATAACCCCCTCTTGAGTAAAAACATTTTTGTAAGCAGGCCCTAGCATTTTTGTCAACTCATCGTGTAAAATGATGTCATCTGTAGTTTTATTTGAATACAAAAGCGCAAGGTTCCTAAGATTTCCACTCTCAAAAAGTGCCCTGAAAATTGCAATAAATGGGGTTATTCCTGTACCACCGGCAATGAATATTCCCGGACCTTTATATTGAATTGTTCCATATACATCATGAATTATCAACTCATCTCCCTTAGTTAGCTTACCCAATTGCGAAGTTACCCCCTTATGGTCTTCGTATATTTTAATGATAAATTCCAGATAATCCCAATGCTGCAATGAAGTAAAGGTAAAGGGACGGATTTTACGCTCCCATCCTTTCTTGTTGATAGATATACGTGCCGATTGTCCTGGAGCATATTCAAAACCTGGGGGTTTCTCTAATACAAAGCGCTTAACGTTATGGGTAATAAAATGAGAGTTGAGTATCTTAAGCCTTTGCATAGAGATTGTTTAAATTTCAAAGGTAAAAAGGATTTTTAGAAAAAGACATATAAAACCATAATCCATTTAAGCAAGCTCATAATCTCCATACTTCGACTGCGCTCAGTAACCTTAAACAAATTCATAATTGCTAAATGTTTCCATAACCTCATCAAACGCCTCAAAAACCGAGGAGGAATCATCACTGGTCACCATTTTCATCCGGTATTCCTTAAAGTTTGGAATGCCCTTAAAGTAGTTGGTGTAATGGCGGCGGGTTTCAAAAACGCCCAAGGTTTCGCCCTTCCAATCTATTGCCATTTGTAGGTGGCGGCGAGCAGCTTCCACCCGTTCCTGCATGGTTGGTGGTGGCAAGTGTTCTCCTGTTTCAAAATAGTGCTTTACTTCCTTAAAAAACCACGGGTAGCCAATGCTGGCACGACCAATCATGGCTCCGTCCAGCCCATATTTGTCGCGCATTTCCATGGCGCGTTCGGGGGTGTCCACATCGCCGTTTCCAAAGATGGGAATGTGCATGCGCGGATTGTTTTTTACTTCGGCAATGGGCTTCCAATCTGCGTTACCTTTATACATTTGAGCGCGTGTTCGTCCATGAATTGAAAGTGCTTGGCAGCCCACGTCCTGTAAACGTTCTGCAACCTCAACAATTTTTATGGAATCGTGGTCCCAACCCAATCGGGTCTTTACGGTAATGGGAAGTTTGGTATGCTTTACCATGGCTTCTGTAAGGCTTACCATCAAGTCAATATCCTTCAAAATACCTGCGCCGGCACCTTT
>JAGQYY010000005.1:0-19443 GCA_020435825.1 Aequorivita sp. | reverse complement strand
AGTACGGCGCCAAAAATCTGTATGCCCACGGGACGTTCCTTTTCGTATATATCGAGCTTCATCACACTTTTGGCGGCATCGCGTATAAGCCCTTCGGAAGAGATGAATTCGGTATAGACCACATCGGCACCTTGTTCTTTGCAGAGTGTGCGGAACGGCGGATCGCTTACATCTTCCATGGGCGCGAGCAGTAACGGAAAGTCTGGCAATTGTATGTTTCCTATTTTTGGCAATTCTTTCTTTTTGAACCGCAAAAGTAGTAAATATCAGTTATATGAAAATTTAAAAGAAGTTAGTTGCCTTCCAACCTATCGCCTTCGTCTGTTTCAATCTGCTTGTTGTTATCACGAAGGCGGGCATTTCCGAAGTTGTATTTGAAACCTAAGCGAAACAATCTGTATTCTAAATTTGTATAAAAATAATTGTCCTGATTGTAATAACGCGAGGTTGAGGCCATATCTTTCAACTTATCAAAAACATCATCCACACCTAATGTCAAGCTTGCGCGTTTATTCCAAAGATCTTTTCTGAAAGAAATATTTACAAAACTCTGATTTTTGAAATATCGATTTCCAAAAACAAAATTTGAAATATATTTTCCCGTAAGATCAGCCGTAAAAGAACGGTCCTTGGATAGTGTAAAGTGATTGGTGAGAAAAATATATTGTCCAAAAGTGTCATTTGTATATGTTTCCGGTGCGCTTTGTAGGGCATAAAATTCATTGGCCAAATAAAATGAGGAAGTATTAAAGTGCATCCACCACCAAGAGTTGAGCGAATTAAAATAAGTTATGTCAAAAGAATATTGATAGCTCTTGATCATATTGGCATCTACACTGCTAAGCGTACTGTTTTCGTTATTTTGAAGTACCAATATGTCTAGACTATTCGCAACATTTTGGTAATAGAGCTCAAAAAACAGCTTGCCTTTATGGTCAAAAGTCAATGTAATTTTATCCTCAATTGCCGGAACCAATTTTGGGTTTCCGCTGTTAAAGTTCCGTTCAGTTATATAGTATTTAAAAGGATTTAGACTTTGATAGCGCGGACGCTGTACGCTGCGGCTGTAACTTAGCCCTATCCCGTTGTTCTCATTGATTGTATAATGAAAAGATGTTGAAGGGAAAAAATCAAAATATTGCTGATTGTTCACTTCGCCCAATGAACGTGAAATGGCATCAACATCTGTGTATTCGCCCCGAAGACCCAAAGCGATGCTCCATTTTTCCCAATCTTTTTCGAAGTTAATATATTCTGCATATATATTTTCCTTGTAATTAAAATCATCAGACAAGGAATTATTAAAAGTAGTTGCGCTATTCACAATATCAAAAAAATTCAATTTGCTTTCAGTGTTGATACTGCTGAATTTGAAACCGGCCTCAAATGTTCCACCCCATAATTCCGAAGAAATGTCGGCCTGTCCCGTAAAGATGTCACTGTTTTGATTAGCGTTCGTGTAAAAACTATTGTTTCTTAATAATTCACCATTTGGCAATAGATAATCAGAGTCCACGCTTTGGTTTTGGGTGTTGTCGTAATAAATATTATTAGCGGAAACAGCCAAAGTTGCGCCATTATCATTCAAAACACGATTATAATCCAATGCAAATGTTAAATTTTGTTTTTCATAATCCACATAACTCAAGGTTGTAATTGTGGAATCTAACTGACGCTGCGGATTAAAAATTAAAGAGTTGCCATTGTTATGGTAATTAACCTTAGGGGTAAGCGAGACGTTTGAAGTAAGGCTGATTGTGTTTTTTTCGTCTAGCATAAAATCCAATACCACATTTCCGTTGTGATTGTCGTGTTCCGTTATTCGGTTAAAGTCGGTTTCCCAAATAGATTTTGTTGAAACTTCATCGGGCTGAAAGAAGCGAATATAATTTTCATCATTCTTATTTTCCTTTTTCTTAGAAAAAGAATAGCTTGCGTAAACATTCAACCAATTGTTTTTATAAAATTGAGAGGTGCCAAGTGTATATTTTGGGTATATTCCCTGCTCATATGTAGCGTTTACAGAGCCCTTGTAACCAACAGATATTGTTTTTGACATAATAATATTCAGCACCGTTCCGGCTTCAGCATCATATTTTGAGGAAGGATTGGTAATTACCTCCACAGATTTAATAGCTGCTGCATCGGTATTTTGCAATAGCGAATAAATTTCTTCTGAAGAAAGATATACTCTCTTGCCGTTAATATAGATTACAGGTGTTGACATTTTTACCTGAATATTTTCACCAGTAACAATAATACCCGGGGTCTTTTTCAATAGATCCATTGTATTGCCCACCGAGAACGATGTGTTTTCAACTTCAAAAACAAGTTTGCCGGGAGTCTTGCGTATGGTAGGCAGTTTTGCAACAACTACCATTTCGTCGAGCATTTGTTGATCTTCTTTTAAAACTAAATTGCCTAAATTTTTGTTTGAATAAAGTTGGACGGTTTGTTGAAAATCTTCAAAACCAATATAACTGAAGTTTAACGTATAGACTCCTTCGGGTAAATTTTTAAAAAAAAATGAACCGTCTTCATCTGTGGTAGTGCCTTTTAGGGGTGCTTCTTCTTTATTCCCATAAACCAAAACATTAACAAAAGATATGGGAACATTTTCAGAATCGGTCACTTTCCCAGAAACAGAAAAGTCCTGTGCCGTCAAAACTGCTGCTTGAAAGCAGAAAAAAAACATAATAAATCTTGTCATAACATAAGCAGAGATCTGGGGCGACACCCGTTACTATGATTCTTATCTGGGGAGAAACGAAATAACATAGCTGAAATACAGCTTTATACTACAAATATGTTAAAAATTTATTAAACAAAAACTATCATGAAGCATTAATTTTAAGTGTTTTAATCAAAATAAATATAATCACTCTTTTAATCTATATTTGCAGCTTGTAGCACGAGAAGGAAAATTTTATGAAGAACATCCGCAATTTTTGCATTATTGCCCATATTGACCACGGAAAAAGTACTTTGGCAGATCGCCTTTTGGACGCCACAGGTACAGTGACAGATCGTGAAAAACAGGACCAACTGCTTGACAACATGGACTTGGAGCGCGAGCGTGGCATTACCATTAAGAGTCACGCCATTCAAATGGACTATGTTTACAATGGCGAAAAATATACGCTAAACCTAATAGACACTCCTGGGCACGTGGATTTTTCTTATGAAGTTTCCCGTTCAATCGCCGCTTGTGAAGGGGCATTGCTTATTGTTGATGCTGCACAGAGCATTCAGGCGCAGACCATTTCAAACCTATATTTGGCTTTGGAAAACGATTTGGAAATAATTCCGGTCCTGAACAAAGTAGATCTGCCATCCGCAAATGTAGAGGAAGTTACGGATGATATTGTGGATCTTTTGGGCTGTAAGGCTGAAGAAGTAATTCCTGCAAGTGCTAAAACGGGCATAGGCATTGATGAAATTTTAAGTGCTATTATTGAACGCATCCCTCCGCCAAAAGGCAATCCTGACGAGTCTTTACAGGCTTTGATCTTTGATTCTGTTTACAACCCTTTTCGAGGCGTTGAAACCTATTTTAGAGTCTTTAATGGAGAGATACGAAAAGGGCAGCACATTAAATTTATGGCTACCGGAAGAAGCTATTTTGCTGATGAAGTAGGAACTTTGAAACTGAAACAACAACCCAAAGATGTTATTAAAACCGGTGATGTAGGTTATCTAATTACCGGAATAAAGGAAGCGAAAGAAGTAAAAGTGGGCGATACCATTACAGATTCCAAAAGTCCAACCAGCAATATGATTGAAGGTTTTGAAGACGTAAAGCCAATGGTTTTTGCAGGAATTTATCCTGTTGATACGGAAGATTACGAAGAATTGCGAAACTCAATGGAAAAACTGCAATTAAACGATGCTTCCCTAGTTTTTCAACCAGAAAGTTCTGCCGCCCTTGGCTTTGGCTTCCGTTGTGGGTTTTTGGGAATGCTTCATTTGGAAATTATTCAGGAAAGACTGGAAAGAGAGTTTGACATGACTGTAATTACTACCGTTCCAAACGTTTCTTATCACGCTTTTAGCAATAAAGAGCCCGACCTTCCAATTTTGGTAAACAATCCGTCCGATTTGCCGGATCCTTCAAAACTAAATCGTGTTGAAGAACCATTCATTAAAGCCACAATTATTACAAAATCTGACTTTGTTGGCCCTGTGATGTCGCTTTGTATTGAAAAAAGAGGCGAAATAACCAACCAAACCTATTTAACAACTGAAAGAGTTGAACTTTCTTTCGATATGCCTTTGGCAGAAATTGTTTTCGACTTTTATGATCGTTTGAAAACTGTTTCAAAAGGATATGCGTCTTTTGACTATTCTCCCATAGGAATGCGCGCTTCCCACTTGGTAAAAGTAGATGTGCTGCTTAACGGAAATACCGTAGATGCGCTTTCAGCGCTGCTACACCGTGATAATGCCTATGACATTGGAAAGAAGATGTGCGAAAAATTGCGACAATTAATTCCAAGGCAACAATTTGACATTCCAATACAAGCGGCAATCGGCGCAAAAATCATAGCGCGTGAAACCGTAAAAGCCCTTCGGAAAGACGTTACTGCAAAATGTTACGGTGGCGATATTTCGCGTAAAAGAAAACTATTGGAAAAGCAGAAAAAGGGAAAGAAACGTATGCGCCAGGTGGGTAATGTAGAAATTCCTCAGGAAGCTTTTATGGCAGTTCTTAAATTGAACGATTAATCTTAATCCGTAAGTTTAATTTCCGCAACTAGCCCCTGCCTGTTCCAACCCTGAAATATAAGTGTCATAAGGCGTTCCGGTATTTTGCCCGTTAACGGATGCGTTGCCATCGTTTTGTTTACAAACTTGAAAATCTGAAGTTTCAGGTGAAGTGCAGGTGGTACAACTGATACCATCGTCTTTTTTACAGGAAAAAATTGAAAGGCTGCTAAATATGGCGATAAGGATAGATATTTTCTTCATCAAAAAAGTTTTTATATGAACGGCTTTGTTGTGAAATTATTTTTTGGATTTTCCTTCGTTTTCTGTTCGTGTTGCATTTACAACATCTTCAAAATCCATAGGTTTTCCCAGATATACCAAACTGCTGCCTTCATCTATTTCAAGCTCGGTGGGCGCTGTAATTAGATCCAAAAATCCGTTGGGGCGTTTCATAAACAGCGGAATGGCGTTTTCGTTTTCGCTAATAATATTCAGAACCCGCAAAAATTGGCTGTGGCTTCCAACGGGAATTTCCTGTATTGAAGGAAAATCCTGGGCTACTTCAGTGAATCGAGTATAATCGTGTGTGTATGAAAACAACTCCTTGGCAGCAAGATTTTGGCGTTCGCGCATTTCTTCCGAAGTCATCAGCCGAAAGGTCCCGTTTTCCCCGAAATATTTTCCAAAACGGCTGATAGCCTGTTTATTAATCTCGTCACTTCCAGTCATTGCCAGCAAATAACCCACATCGTTGAGTTCTATATTGTCCGTCAAATCGTCTGCATAAATGTTGGAGCTGAATGCTTCCAATCCTAACTCTTTTGCTTTGTTGATATTTAATTGATTGGAATCCACTAACACTACGTGACGGTGGTTTTTCTGCAAATAAGTAGCGATCAACCTTGAAACTTTTGAAGCGCCCACAAAGAGAATTCCCTCAGATTTCTTTAAAAACACACCTACCATTGAGGCTACAAATCTTGCAGTAGTTGCGTTTAAAAGTACTGTAACTAAAACCACGGCAAAAACCAGAGGCGTTATATATTCTGCGCCCACTTCGCCTTTTAAAACGAGTTTTGTGCCAAAAAGCGAAGAAATACCAGCAGCAACAATCCCGCGCGGCCCCACCCAACTAATGAAGATTTTTTCGTTCGTTTTAAGCGAAGAGCCTATCGTACTGAGAAAGACCGAAAGCGGCCTGAGCACAAAGATTACAATCGCCAACAAAATGGCAGTTTTCCAGTTGTAAACCAATAACAAATCTTCAACACTTATGTTTGCGGCAAGCAGTATGAAGAGAATTGAAATAAGTAAAACGCTTAAGGATTCCTTGAAATACAGCAATTCCTTTAAGTTTGGAAGATTGCTATTTCCCAAAAACATTCCCATTACCACTACGGCCAGCAGCCCAGATTCGTGTGCAAAAAGATCACTAATAACAAAAACGGCCAGCACTGCCGAAAGGGAAACAACATTTGATAAGTAGTGTGGGATCAATCTCTTTTTGATAGCAATATACAGCGCATATCCAGCTGAAACACCAAAGGCAAATCCAATCAATATGATTTTCCCAAAGTCTAAAAGCGCCTGTTTTGTATAACCGGAATCGCCCTCAACGCTAATAAATTCAAATACCAAAACCGCTACCAAGGCCCCGATTGGGTCAATCAAAATTCCTTCCCACTTAAGCACAGCGGAAACATCTTTTTTGAGGGGAATATTTCTTAAAATTGGCGTTATCACCGTAGGCCCGGTAACAATTATCAATGCGGAAAAAAGAAAAGAAATGCGCCAATTAAGTCCAAAAACATAATGGGCGGCAACCCCTGCGCCAATAAACGTAATGGCCGCACCAATGCTTATAAGCTTCCCAATTACGGGGCCTACTTTTGAAACTTCGTCGCGTTTTAGTGTCAATCCGCCTTCAAAAAGAATAATCCCAACGGCAAGCGATACAAAATAGAAAAGATTTTCTCCCGGAAAAAGTCCTTTTTCGCCGTTCCAAATAGGCTGGAGCCATTGGCTTCCGTCCTCAGAGAGAAAAGTTGAAAGAGGGCCAACCAATAAACCAATCAAAATTAAAGGTAAAATAGCAGGTATCTTAAATTTCCAAGCAACCCATTGGGCTAAAATTCCTAAAATAATAATTCCTGCAAGTTCTACCATTCAAACGTGTTTTCAGTAAATTAAAGATTTTTCGCTTCTATCAAATATTAATGAATTGTTAAAAATAGTATAATTAATTTACACTTCGGTCTTCGGTATGTAACGCTTTTGTTAATTTGCGATTCATTTCTTCTGATTATGAATTTATTCCCTGTTGAAGCTGGAAATTTTAAACTTGATGGCGGCGCTATGTTTGGTGTTGTGCCAAAAACGCTATGGTCCAAAACCAATCCCGCAGACCAAAACAATATGATAGATATTGCAGCCAGATGCCTTCTTATTGAAAATGGCAATAGGCTTACTTTGATTGACACCGGAATGGGCAACAAGCAAAGTGAAAAGTTCTTTGGCTATTATTGTCGTTGGGGTGATTTTAATATGGATGATTCCTTAAAAAAATACGGGTTCCATCGCAATGACATTACCGATGTTTTTATGACGCATCTACACTTTGACCATTGTGGCGGAAGTGTCCAATGGAACAAAGACCGAACGGGCTATGAACCAGCCTTTAAAAACGCAACTTATTGGAGCAATAAAGACCATTGGCAGTGGGCAACAAAGCCAAACCGCAGGGAACAAGCTTCCTTTTTAAAAGAAAACATTATGCCAATGCAGGAATGCGGACAGCTTAAATTCGTGGCAAAACCTAATACAGATTTTTCGGAAGCCAATGAACTTGACTTCGGAATTCTTTTTGTTGATGGACACACAGACAAACAAATGATTCCTCATATAAATTACAAAGGAAAAACCTTGGTTTTTATGGCAGATTTGTTACCTACGGCTGGGCATTTACCATTACCCTTTGTTATGGGCTACGACACCCGCCCTTTGCTTACACTACCCGAAAAGGAAAAATTTCTAAACAAAGCTGCTGAGAACAACTTTTATCTTTTCTTGGAACACGATGCCCATAATCCAATAATAACGGTCCAAAATACCGATAAAGGCGTTCGATTAAACGAAACATTATCACTCAACGAATTTTTTAATTAAACACATAATTTCTAAAATGAAGCTATTCAAGATTACCCTATTTGCAGTTGCTATCTCAACTGTTTTGGCAGGCTGCGGAAGTGGAGCCGCTATTGTTGCAACTCCCATCCAAAATATTGATTCCAATCCATTAAAAATTATACCACTCACTGACGAGCAGTTAAAACACTGGCCTGCGATGGATTTAGTAAAAGATACAGTTCCCGGTATGAGCGTGGACAAGGCCTACAGCGAAATCATCAAAAAACGCAAAGGCGAAACAGTAATCGTTGGAGTAATAGACAGCGGTGTGGATATTGACCATGAGGATCTTAAAAATGTGATCTGGAACAATCCGGGCGAGATTGCCGGAAATGGCATTGACGATGACAAAAATGGTTTTGTTGATGATGTTCACGGCTGGAATTTTCTAGGAGATATTGTTGGTGAAAACATGGAGTATGTTCGCATCATCAGAAAATTTAAACCAAAGTTTGAAGGAAAGAGTGAAGCTTCAATCAGTGCTGCTGACCGTGAAGATTATGCAATTTATCAAAAAGCAAAAGCTGAATACGATAAGGAATTTTCAGAAACAACTACAAATAAGGCCCGTTACGAGCAGATTATTTCACAGTTAAAGCCAACACATGAAGCAATGGCTAAAAAACTTGGAAAAGAAAATTATACCAAAGAAGATCTTGCAGCAATAAAAAATCCATCCTCACAAGAACAACAGCAAATTGCAATGCTTAACCAAATGCTGAATTTCGCAGATTCAGTTCCGGAAGTTTTGGAAGAACTGGAGAGTGGCATAAAATATTTCAATGGAAGATTGGATAACAATTTCAATTTGATGAAAGATTTCCGTGGCGTTTTGGGTGATAATCCTGAAGATATTGCAGATAATATTTATGGAGATAATAACGTGGCCGGGCCAGACCCCACAAGAGAAAATGTAAAACACGGAACCCACGTTGCAGGAATTATTGCCGCACAACGCAACAACGGCATCGGAATGAACGGTGTTGCAAACAATGTTAAGATTTTGGTAGTTCGCGCTGTGCCGGACGGAGATGAATATGATAAAGACATTGCCCTGGCAATTCGCTATGCTGTGGACAATGGGGCAAAAGTACTGAACACCAGTTTTGGAAAGTACTATTCTCCTCATGCTGATTGGGTTTATGAAGCCATTAAATATGCCGCTTCAAAAGATGTTTTAATTGTGAATGCAGCCGGAAACGACGGATTGGATTTAGACACCGTAAATATTTATCCGAACGATCAATTTGACAATGGTTCCGAAATGGCAGATTCGTTTTTGACTGTTGGGGCTCTTAATTACAAATATGGAGGCGAGATGGTTGCAAACTTTTCAAACTACGGTAAAACGAACGTTGATGTTTTTGCGCCTGGGGTTAAAATTTGGTCAACTACGCCTCTAAACACCTATGAATTTCTACAAGGAACTTCAATGGCCGCACCCGAAGTTGCAGGCGTTGCCGCAATGATTCGTTCCTATTATCCAGGCCTTTCCGCAAAACAAGTAAAACAAATCTTGATGGATAGTGGCCTTTCAATTAACACTCAGGTTGTTTTGGGCGGAGAATCTTCGAACACTGAGTCTTTCTCAAATATCTCAAAATCGGGAAAAATGGTCAATATGTACAACGCCCTGATTATGGCAGATAAAATAGCTAACTAATGAAGCATATTCTAAACGGGTTTTTTTTAACAACAATATTCTTTTCGGCATTTTCACAGAACAGCAATACCTATTGGCAACAGGAAGTAGATTATAAAATGAATGTCCAAATGGACGTTAAAACCTTTCAGTATAAAGGCACGCAGGAGTTAAAATACACAAACAACTCTCCAGATACTTTGAACAAGGTTTTTTACCATCTTTACTTTAATGCTTTTCAGCCGGGTAGCGAAATGGATGTACGTTCGCGCACCATTGCAGATCCTGATAACCGTGTAATGGATCGGATCTCTAAATTATCGCCTTCGGAAATTGGATACATAAAACCCACACTTTTCACACAAGATGGCGTTGCTGCAAATTATACCATAAAAGGTACGGTAATGCAGGTTATGCTGAATAAACCTATTTTGCCGGGTGAAAGCACGGTTTTTAATATGGAATGGGACGCACAGGTCCCTTTACAGATTCGCCGCTCGGGAAGGGATAGTTCCGAAGGTATTGCCTTGACTATGACACAATGGTATCCAAAATTAGCCGAATATGATTTTGAAGGATGGCACGCAGATCCTTATATTGCACGCGAATTTCATGGCGTGTGGGGCGATTTTGATGTAACCATAACCATTGATGCGGATTACACAATTGGCGGGACAGGTTATCTTCAAAATCCTGCAGCAGTAGGTCATGGATACACTGCTCCTGGCCAAAAACCAATGCATCCCGTAAAAGGAAAATACACTTGGCACTTTTTAGCGCCTGATGTCCACGATTTTTCCTGGGCGGCAGATGCAAACTATATACACGATACCTATCCGGGACCAAATGGAGTAACGCTTCATTTTTTCTATAAGAATGATCCTGAAATTGCCGAGAATTGGAAAAATCTTCAACCCAAAACTGCTGAATTGATGGAATTTTTCAATGAGCAAATTGGGCAATATCCGTATGAGCAATATTCTGTAATTCAAGGTGGCGACGGCGGAATGGAATATGCCATGAGCACCATGATTACTGGAAAGCGTGAGTTTGGAAGCCTTGTAGGAGTGACAGCACACGAGCTTGCGCATTCGTGGTTTCAATTTGTTTTGGCCACTAACGAGAGCAAACACGAATGGATGGATGAAGGTTTTACATCATACATTTCAGATGAAGCTATGAATTATGTAATGAAGGAAAATAAACCAAATCCACATTCCGGTTCCTACAGAGGTTATTTCTATATGGCTACAAGTGGGGCAGAGCAACCATTGACCACGCACGCAGACAGGTACGCGAGCAACCGTTCCTATGGAATAAATGCTTACAGTAAGGGCTCGGTGTTTTTAACTCAGCTTGGTTATGTGATTGGCCCTGAAAATCTTTCAAAAACCCTGAAGCGCTACTATTCAGATTTTAAGTTTAAGCACCCAACCCCAAATGATTTTATCCGCACTGCGGAAAAGGTCTCTGGTTTTGAATTGGATTGGTACCTAACGGATTGGGCACAAACTACAAATACTATCGATTACGGAATAAAATCTGTAGAAAGCCAAGGAAAAACCACAAAGGTAACTTTAGAAAGAATTGGCTTAATGCCAATGCCAATAGACCTTTACGTTACTTATGAAGACGGTACACAAGAATTATTTTACATTCCATTGCGAATGATGTGGGGCGAAAAACCAAACCCTTTTACCGATTTAAATCGTACTGTTTTGGAAGATTGGGCTTGGGCATATCCCACATATACCTTTGAAATTGAAAACGGAAAAAAAGTAAAAAATATGATGATTGACGCCACCCGAAGAATGGCAGATATCAATCAGGAAAACAATATTTACGAAAAACAATAATCTTTACTTTCCCTTTTTCAAAGAGGCCCCACAGAAACTAATTTCTGTGGGGTCTTTTTATATATTTACATTGTGAACCAGAAATTTCCAAAAAGCGAAAAACTAAAAAGCACGAAAACAATTGAAAATTTGTTTTTGGAAGGAAAGACGCATTCAAAATTTCCCATAAAAATGTTTTTTCTTCAGCAAGAGAACATTGCCACAAACCAAGTGGCTTTTGCTGTTCCAAAGCGAAATTTTAAATCGGCTGTGGACAGAAATCGTGTTAAACGACAGCTTCGCGAGGCGTATCGGCTTAACAAACAACTGCTTGATAAAATTCACGGCAAGAAATTTGTGATGCTCTTTCTTTTTTTAGGAAAAGTCAAACCGCAGTACGCCGAACTTGATAAAGCTATGGTAAACCTGCTTAAAAAATTAAAAGATGAAAACAATTAGCACTTTACTTTTATTGTTCGTTTTGGGATGCTCAAACGGAAGTTCCAACAAAAATTACGAAGCAGTTTCTGCGATGGCTGAAATGGATATGGCTGAAGAAATTCCGATATCACAGCAGCTTACGCCTCCGCTTGAAGAAATTGAGCAAAAAATAATCAAAACTGCCCGTTTGGCTTTTGAAACAAAAGATTTGGATGCAACACATAAAAAAATCTTGCAACTGGCCTCTCAGTACAAGGGATTGGTTCAAAATGACAACAGCGGAAAAGACTACAATCGAATTTATAAAAGTTTGACCGTTCGTGTTCCTACCGAAAATTTTCAAAAGTTTATCGACGGTATTTCCGAAGGCGTTGATTATTTTGACCATCGCGATATTTCCCGACAGGATGTTTCGGAAGAGTTTGTGGATTTGGAGGCACGCTTAAAGGCAAAACGCACACTGGAAGACCGCTACCTGGAATTGCTGAAAAAAGCGAACAACGTAAAGGAAATGCTTGAAATAGAGCGCGAACTTTCCAATATTCGTGAGGAAATTGAGGCAAAACAGGGCCGTTTGCAATATCTGCAAAACCAAGTTTCAATGAGCACCGTAAACATTGAATTTTACAAAACCACTGCGGAAACAGGTATTACACAATCTTACGGCCAGAAAATGAAAAACGCCCTGCAAGGGGGCTGGAACGGTATTTCGGTATTTTTCTTGGGCCTTTTATACCTTTGGCCTTTATTCCTCGTTGCAATTATTATAGTTTTTGTTCTTCGTATATTTCTGAAGAATAGAAAGAAAAAGCATTAAAATTTCAGAAAAATGAAAAAAAGAATCCTAATTCCTATTGTTGCCATCGGTATCTTCTTTACCACGGTAAGTTTCAAAAGTGACTTTTTTGAAATTGCGAAACAAATTGAAATTTTCACAACACTTTTCAAGGAACTGAATATGAATTACGTGGATGAAGTTACGCCTGCAACCCTTATGGACAAAGCCATAAAGGGCATGTTGGAAGATTTGGATCCATATACCGTTTATTGGAATGAACAGCAAGTTGAAGATGCTAAAATCAACAATTCGGGAATTTACACTGGCATTGGCGCTTCCGCACAAAGCAAAAAAGACAAAATAATTATCGTTGAACCTTATAAGGATTATCCTGCCGACAAAGCTGGCTTAAAAGCTGGTGATGAAATCATAAAAATTGGGAACGTTAACATTGCGGATTTACAGGACGATGCGGGCGAATTATTAAAAGGAGCACCGGGATCAACCGTTGAGATAACATATAAAAGACAAGGGAAAACAGCAACTGCAACAATCACGCGAGGTGCGGTGGAGCTTAAAGCAGTTCCTTTTTATAAATTGATAAATAACGATATTGGATACATTGTTCTTTCACAATTCAACAGAAAAACTACAGTGGAAACAAAAGCTGCACTGGTTGATTTGAAATCACAGGGCGCAAAAAAAATAATTTTGGACCTCCGCGGAAATCCCGGTGGACTTTTAAACGAAGCCATAAACGTAGTAAACCTTTTTGTAGATAAAGGGGAAGTGATTACGACCACAAAATCGGCCATTGAAAAGTACAATCAAACTTATAAAACCAAATACGAGCCTGTGGATAAAGAGATTCCGTTGGTAGTTTTGGTTAATGGACGAAGCGCTTCCGCCAGTGAAATTGTTTCGGGCGGTTTGCAGGATTTGGACCGTGCGGTGATTGTTGGCGCGCGAAGTTTCGGAAAAGGATTGGTCCAAAGGCCAAAAAAATTGACCTACGGAACACAGTTGAAAGTTACAATATCGCGCTATTACACGCCCAGCGGCCGTTGCATTCAAGCTTTGGATTATTGGCATCGAGATGAAAATGGCGATCCCGTTCGGAAAGATGCCAAAGAATACAATGCCTTCAAAACCAAAGGTGGCAGAACGGTTTATGACGGCGGTGGAATCCTGCCGGATGTGCAATTGGAATCTGCGGTTTACAGCCCTATTACAACGGCTTTGCTGAAAGACAACGCCATTTTTGATTATGCCACCAAATATTATTACAGTCACCAAATGACGGATTCAAAAAATTTTAAATTCGGGGAAGCTGATTTTCAGGATTTTCTGAAGTTTTTGAAGGACAATAATTTTAAATACGAAACAGAGACCGAAAAGAAGTTCGCCGAAGGTTTAAAAATGTCTGAAGACGATGATCTAAACAAAGATATTGGTGCAGGTTATGCGCAACTAATAAAATCTATTGATGCCGCAAAAGATAAAGCCATCATTGACAAAAAAGTGGAAATAGAATCGTTGTTGACCGATGAAATTTTAAAGCGCTATTTTTACCGCGAAGGCTTGTACAATTACCAAATTGAGCACAATCCGGAGATTTTGGAAGCGGTTGCTGTTTTGAATGATGCTGGGCGTTATGGGAAGATTTTGAAGCAATAAATGAAAAAACTTATTCTCCTTTTTTGCCTTTGTATTTATTTAAATGCTTTTTCGCAAGATTTGCCTGCATATAAAGATGTTTGCTCTGAATTAATTAATCCTGAAAACTCATTAAATATTACATTTAATATCTTTAAATCAGACTTTTATATAGTCATAGAAAATGATATGAAGCTGTCGAGATATTATGGTGTTGCGCCATGTGTGGAATTAATGTCCAATTTTGAAACAAATAAAAATATTCAGGAAATTTTACTTAAGAATGAATTACTGAAAGTTATTTATGTGCATAAGGAAGAACAGTTAGTAAGAATAGATTCAAAAGAAAAAATCAAATATCCTTTATATTGGATTAATATAGAATACAAAATCGGGAAAGATGCGAGATTAGTTATCTTACCCGTTTTTGAAAAAAGCATTTCCAAAAAAATTCTTAATGACTTCAATAGGCTTTTTCCAAATCAAAACTGTTTTTCAATTCTACAGAGTAAATTATAAAACAGGCACCCCTTCCTAACTATTCCTTCCTAAAAGAAAATTAACACTCCAAAAATTCACTTAACAAAACCTTAACCGCCTGTTTATCAATGATGTTGTAACTTAGCGGTTATGGTACAATCAGAAAGAAACGAAAACAAGGAGATTCTAAAGGAATCTGTGGCCTATTTAGAGAACCGGGGTTTTGAACACATCCAGGCCGATGTGGAAGGTTATGAAACTCCAAAATCCTATCATAAAAAAGATAGCGATTTAGTAATTACTCCAGACATTGTAGCAGATCGTGCCGGAATAAAGCATTATTTTGAAATCAGTGTAAAGTCTGAAATGCCACGACTTTTAAAATCAAAATGGCAGTTTTTGGATACCTTGACGCGTATGCGAAACCAGCGTTTCAAAATCATTACCCGCCGCGGACATTATAAGTTTACGGACGAAATGCTGAAAGATCTTAATTTGGAAAAAAATCTAATTAAGCTCTAACCATTGCGATGTGCGGAATGCCGTCTTCCAAGTAACGATCGCCATAGGTTTTAAACCCATGGCTCTCATAGAATATTACCAAATACACTTGAGCCGATATTTTTATTTTATCGGCTTTATAATTTGTTTTTATGGCTTCTATTGAAGCTTTGGTTATTGCGTGGCCATAACCCAGTTTTCGGTAGTTTTCGCGTACCAAAACTCTTCCGATTGAAGCATCATCAAAATAATCGCCTGCTTGGAAACAGCGTGCATAGGCAACCAAATTACCGTCTTCCCAACCCATAATATGTAGTGCACGCTCATCTTTTCCATCAATATCTTGATAGACACAATTCTGTTCCACCACAAAAACTTCGCTCCGCAATTGTAAAACATCGTACAATTCTTTTGTACTCAATTCGCCAAAATTCTTTACTTCAATTTTCATAATCTTTCAATATTTCAATCCTGAACAATAATATCTTTTGGATCGTCCTTTTGGTGTTCGGGCTGGATGGTTACGTGGTTTATTCCGAAGTCATGAAAAAGCACTTCTTCAACTTTGGTAAGCACAGCGTCAAATTGCGAAAGTGTAATGTCTTTATGAAAATCTACATGTGCTTCCAAATGGGTTTCCTGCTCATTAAGCTGCCAAATGTGCATATGATGGATATTCTTTATCTCTGGAATTTTACAAACCGCATCGTGAATTACTTCTAAACTAAGATCGTCCGGTGTAAAGAGCATCAACACTTTAAAAGAGCTTTTCAATAACCCATAACCCATAACAATTAAATACAGCGCAATAAGTAAGGTAAGTAGGCTGTCCACCCAAAACCATTCAAAATATTTCATCAATAAACCGCCAATCAAAACAGCGACGGAAGCGGCCATATCCGTCAACAAATGTAAATAGGCCGAACGCATGTTCATATTGCTTTTTGACTCCTTAAAAAGAAGCAATACACTAAATCCGTTGAAAACAATTCCTAAAATAGCCAGCCAAATAACCAATCCGCTTTCAATGGTATGTGGATCCTTAAACCGAAGGATTGCTTCGTAAATAAGATAGACCGCAACAATAATTAAGGTAGCGGAATTCACAAATGCGGCAATAATTTCAGCGCGTTTGTAACCGAAAGTTTTAGTAACCGAAGCATCTTTTTTTGAATATCTATCGGCAATGTAACTTACAACCAATGAAAGTACATCACTAAAGTTGTGAAGCGCATCTGAAAGCAGCGACAAACTTCCCGAAATAAAACCCCCGATAACTTGTGCTACGGTAATGCCAATATTCAAAAGAATGGAAAGCAACAGCTTTTTACCCTTTAAATCAGGGTGGGAATGACCGTGTGAATCATTTTTGGAATGTGCGTGGTTATGCGCCATTATTAAAGTTTTATGAACATGCTATTTTAGCAACGCGATTTTGGTGGCGACCGCCTTCAAAATCGGTTTTTAGAAAGGTTTTTACCATTTCCACAGCTTGTGGTTTGCTCGTAAAGCGGGCGGGAATGCTCAAAATATTTGCATCATTGTGCTGGCGGGCCAGTTCAGTTATTTCTTTGGTCCAGCAAAGTGCGGAACGTACTTTTTGGTGTTTGTTGGCAGTCATATTTGCGCCGTTTCCACTGCCGCAGATTATGATACCAAAATCTACTTTTCCGTTTTCAACATCATCAGCAACGGGATGCACAAAATCTGGATAATCAACGCTTGTTTCAGAGTCGGTTCCGTGGTTAATAACTGTATGGCCTTCCTTTTCAAGAAAGGAAACGATTTCAAATTTATATTCTGTTCCTGCGTGGTCGTTGCCGATGGAGATTTTCATAATCTGAATTTTTTTTCAAAGATAAAACATCGTGTATTTATTTAAGTAGAAATACACTTATAATTATCCCAACAACTTTGTTCAATACCTATTGATTTTCAATTGATAACAATTTCTTAACGCTATCATCATTATTTGGTTAACAACATTGTTGATATTTGTTTGCGGAATTACGACAATTAAAATTGCAGGTTTGGGGATTATTTTCAATAAGTTCAATTATCTCAGAAAACCAAAATTTTAATCAATTTTTTACGTGTAATTTATTAGCAGTATTTCTTTCGTTTCAAACAATATTTCTGTAAAAACTTATTAGATTTTAGTTGTCAAAATTGGTTATCCACCGTTGTTAATTATTTCCGTTATTCTATTATTTTCAAGGCTTTTAAATATTAAATTTATGTTAACAACCTTTTATTAAAAGGCAATAAATTGATTTCAAAACAAAAATTTAAAAAGTTATTATACATATTAACACACTATAATCATCACTATTTTTTAATTTAAAAATTTTAAAAAAAAGAAATGATGTATCATTATATGTTGATAACAGTAAACTACCTTGGGGCAAGCCCACGAGGCATTCGTAGGAAACAAACCTTTAATTTCGAGGCAAGCCTCCGGGTATTATACCCTTTGGCGGTGCCAATAAAAATTATTGAATTTGATTTTTGGAGTGTTCTTAAACTATTTTTAGATTGGAAGGATATTCCAAATTTTTTATGATTTCCTGTGCTTTTGGAATATCGTCTAAATGAACTTGGAGGCGAATTCCGCCAATAGCGTTGGAATAGAAAGGAAACACGCTGATCATGGTTTCATTTTGAAAAATGTACCGAATCCCAGCCTGGTCAAACAAAAGCTGAAGCACCGCATATTCTGCAGGATATTGAAATATAGCTATGGTTTTAAAATGCTTCATTATATACTATTAGTATTCCATATACTTCCCTAAGGTACTAAATCTTTCCTAATGTAAACACGTCATTCTTTGATAAGTAGTACTTTTGCGCTAATTACAAAAACAACTATGCCAAGACATAAACGAAAAAAGAAAAATAATAAAATTGAAAATCTTTCCCAAACCATACTGAACATACTTCGGAAAGACCATTCCCAAGCCTTTAACTACAAACAAATTGCCGCAAAATTGCAATTGGACGACCCAAGCAGCAGAAATCAAATAGTAAAAAAACTAAAAGATCTACAAGGAAAAGGTACGATTCAGGAAATTGAACGCGGCAAATATATACTTACCCCTTCACAAAATTATTATACCGGAAAAGTTGATATAGCAGGCCGTGGACAAGGGTACATAATAGTTGACGATCTCGAAGATGACATTTATGTAAAAAACAAAAACCTTAACAAAGCGTTGAACGGTGATACTGTAGAGGTGTACGTTTTTAAAAGAAAACGGGGAGGAAAGACCGAAGGCGAAGTCACAAAAATTATAGAACGGAAACGTACCGAATTTGTTGGTACCATTCAAGTGCAGGAAAATTTTGCATTTGTGGATGTTACCGATTATAAAATGTACACAGATATTTTTGTTCCGAAGAATAAAATAAATGGTGCTAAAAACGGCGAAAAAGTTTTGGTGGCGATGGAAGATTGGCCCGAAAAAGCCGATTCTCCTTTCGGAAATGTTATAAAAGTTCTCGGAATGCCCGGCGAGCACAATACCGAAATCCATTCTATTTTGGCACAATACGGCCTTCCGTATGAATTTCCGAAGGAAGTGGAGGATTTTGCCAATAAAATAGATACCTCCATAAAAGTTTCCGAAATAAAAAAACGCCGCGATATGCGCGATGTTCTCACTTTTACGATAGATCCCAAGGATGCAAAGGATTTTGACGATGCGCTTTCCTTTGAAAAACTGGAGAATGGAAATTACGAGATAGGAATCCATATTGCTGATGTTTCGCATTATGTAAAACCTGGAACTGAATTGGATGATGAAGCATACGAACGCGCGACTTCGGTTTATTTGGTAGATAGGGTAGTGCCCATGCTTCCAGAGATTCTTTCTAATAACGCTTGTTCACTTCGTCCTAATGAAGAAAAATATACATTTTCTGCAGTTTTCGAAATAACCAAAAAAGCAGAGGTAAAAAAACAATGGTTCGGAAGAACGGTAACCTATAGCGACGCCCGTTTTGCGTATGAAGAAGCGCAGCATATCATCGAAAATCCGAAGGATGAAACACACACAATTCCTTCAAAAATTTCAATAACTGACAAAGAATACAAAGTAAAACCAGAAATTGCTGGTGCAATTTTGGAAATGGACCGCCTTGCAAAAACATTGCGAACCAAACGGATGCGCGCCGGTGCTATTTCTTTTGATAAAGTAGAGGTAAAATTTATCCTCGAT
>JAGQYY010000059.1 GCA_020435825.1 Aequorivita sp. | reverse complement strand
TAGGGTTTATACCAACGGATTTCTTTTCAAGGAAAAACCAGCCGACAGAAAATTAGACATTGAAAAGGCCCGAAAACTCAATATAGATTTGAGCTATTTCAACAAAATAAAACAAGGTTTCGATATAAAAAACAAGGAGGGCAAACTTATCTCCAATAAAGAGATTACTTTTGATCCGGCCACACCCAAAAGTTACGCCTATTGCAGCGATACGGCATACTATCCTCAGATAGTCCCACAGATTGAGGGCGCAACAGTTTTATATCACGAATCCACCTTTTTGGAAGAGCACCACCATCTTTGCGAAAAAACCAAGCACAGCACTGCAAAAGAGGCAGCGGCAATAGCTAAAAAAGCAAAAGTTGGCACCTTGATTTTAGGTCATTATTCGGGTCGCTATGGTACGTTGGAATTTTTCAGAAAAGAAGCACAAGAGGTTTTTGAAAACGTGGAATTGGCCGAGGACGGGAAGACCTTTTCTTTTTGAAATCGAAATTGAAATCGAAAAAGAGCCAACACATCACGCCATAAATTTTAATACATATTTAATAAGCCACTGTTTCAAAGAATTTTTAAAACGCTTAACTTGCGTTAAAACTGAAACGATGGCCGAAAAGCTTCACGATTACCGAAAATCATACGAAAAAGGCGAACTTTCTGAATCCTCGGTAGATGAAAACCCGATGCAGCAGTTCCGTTCCTGGTTTTTTGAGGTGAAGGATAGCGGGGGCGTGGATGAAGTGAATGCAATGACCATTTCCACAATTGGCACCGATGGTTTTCCTAAAGGACGCGTAGTTCTTTTAAAAAAATACGATGAATACGGTTTCTATTTTTACACCAATTACAATAGTGAAAAAGGCAAATCAATTGTCAATAATAAAAATGTTTCACTTTCCTTCTTTTGGCCAAATATGGAACGACAAGTCATCATTAAAGGAGCTGCCGAAAAAACTTCCGAAGCAGATTCAACCAACTATTTTCATTCACGGCCAAAGGGAAGTCAGTTGGGTGCTGCGGTTTCGCATCAAAGTGAAGTTGTGGCTTCACGCGAGGTTTTGGAAAAAAACTTAGATGCGCTTGAAAAAAAATACGCAAATAAAGAAGTGCCAAAACCCGATGATTGGGGTGGTTTTCTTGTAAAACCTGTTTCAATTGAATTCTGGCAAGGCAGACCAAATAGACTTCACGACAGGATTCGATATACTTTGAGGGACGACGACTGGATTATTGAACGTTTGGCGCCCTAGTTTTAAAAATTCCAAAAACTTGAAACAATTTTATGAAAACACTATACTTAGTAAGACACGCCAAGTCATCCTGGAAACATGATGTGGATGATCATAAACGCCCTTTAAAAGGAAGGGGAGAACGTGATGGAAAACTGGTGTCAAAAAAAGTGGGAAAGGATATTGATCCACCCCAACGAATAATCAGCAGTGATGCTGCCCGTGCACTTTCCACAGCAATTTTTTTTAAAGATGCTTTAAAAATAGATGACTCAAACTTTGAAACCAATCATGAGCTTTATGACTTTAGCGGCCAAAATGTGATGCGAATTATAAAATCATTGCCAGATAGTCTCGATAAAGTAATGATCGTGGGCCACAACCACGCTTTTACTTCCGTTGCAAATATGCTTGGAAACCGTTATATTGACAATGTTCCCACTTGTGGTTTTGTGATGTTGCAGTTTGACGAAAAAAAGTGGAGCGATATAACCACGGGTAAAACCGTTAAAACCATTTTCCCACGGGACCTCAAATAATGACCGAAAAAGTTGACACACATACTCATACTCGCAACCAATACAACAACAGGGAGCTAAGCTGGCTACAGTTTAATGCACGTGTTTTGCAGGAAGCGAACGATAAAAAATTGCCCTTATTGGAAAGACTTCGTTTTTTGGGTATTTTTTCAAACAACCTTGATGAATTTTTTAAAGTGCGCTATGCCACTATCAGAAGGATTGTAGAGGCCGGGAAAACAGGGCGTAGCTTTTTGGGAGGTATTTCGGCAAAAGACCTTCTGGAGAAAATAACCCTTATGGTAATAGACCAACAGGCGCACAGTTTGAATATACTCAGCAATATTCAAAAGGAACTTCGGAAAGAGAATATCTTCATCATAGATGAAACCGAAATTACCCCAGACCAAAGTAAGTTTATTTCTGAATATTTTGTTCGCAATGTAAGCCCCGCAATGATGACTATTATGATAGGGGAACTGGATGAGTTCCCAAGTTTGCGGGACAGTGCGGCCTATCTTGCCGTGACGATGATGATGAGCAAGGAAGACGATACTTTTGAGGCAAAGCATAATTATGCGCTTATCGAAATTCCCCGAACCATAGACCGCTTTGTGGTGCTTCCGCCGCAGGGAGAAAAGCAATATGTTATTATCCTTGACGACCTTATCCGCCATTGTCTTCACAACATTTTCAGCATTTTCAAATATGAAACCATTTCGGCACATATGATTAAGATTACACGTGATGCCGAACTGGATATTGACAGTGATTTAAGCCGAAGTTTTATTGAAAAGATTTCAAAGAGCGTTAAAAATAGAAGTGTAGGCGATCCCGTACGTTTTGTATACGATAAGAGTATTGATAAGAAAACACTTCAGTTTTTATTAAACAAGATGGGAATTGACAAAACCGATAGTATTATTCCCGGTGGGCGATATCACAACCGTCGCGATTATATGAATTTTCCCAGATTGGGAAGACCTGATTTGCAGTACGAGCCCCAGGAACCATTGCCCATTCCCGGGTTGAGCCTACAGGGAAGTCTTTTTGACAGAATAGCTGAAAAGGATTATTTGCTGCACGCTCCCTATCAAACCTTTATGTATGTGGTGAAGTTTTTGCGCGAAGCGGCACTAGACCCAAAGGTTAAATCTATTAAGATAACTATTTACCGTCTTGCAGAAGTATCTCATATTGCTAGTTCATTGATTAATGCGAAGAAGAACGGGAAGGACGTTACGGTACAAATAGAGCTTCAGGCACGCTTTGACGAGGAAGCAAATATAGAATATGCCGAATTGCTTCAGAGTGAGGACATCCGTTTGATATTTGGCGTAAAAGGATTGAAAGTACACTGCAAGGCGTGCCTCGTGGAAAGAGAGGAAAACAATAAGAACGTACGATACGGAATTTTAAGTACCGGTAATTTTAACGAATCAACCGCCCGGCTTTATACAGATTACACCCTTTTTACCGCAGACCAGCGTATTTGCAAGGAAATAAACAAGGTTTTTGAGTTTTTCGAGGTAAACTATCAGGTGCGAAAATATCGTCATCTTATAGTATCGCCCCATTATACCCGCAAGGCAATCTATCATTTAATAGATACAGAAATAAAGAATAAAAAAGCAGGTCTGCCCAGTGGCATAAAATTGAAGCTTAACAGTCTTTCCGATTATAAAATGATTGACAAGCTATATGAAGCAAGCCGGGCAGGGGTGAAGATAAAAATGATAGTGCGCGGTATTTGTTGTCTAATTCCTGGAGTAAAGGGAATGAGCGAAAATATAGAAGCTATCAGTATTGTTGGAAAATTTTTGGAGCATCCGCGATTGTTTATTTTTGAAAATGGAGGCGACACCAAGGTATATATTTCCTCTGCAGATTTTATGGGAAGAAATTTGGATAACAGGGTAGAGATTTCCTGCCCCATTTACGAAGAAGACATAAAGAAAGAAATACTTGAAAATTTTGAAATTGGTTGGAGCGATAATGTAAAGGCCCGTGTAATAAGTATTAAAAATGACAATGCTTATCTTAAAAATAACAAACCGCCTGTACGATCCCAGTTTAAAATGTATGATTATTATTTAGAAAAACTTGAAGTAAACTAGATTTGTTAAATATAGAAAAATACGGCGCGGTAGATATCGGCAGTAATGCCATACGTTTGCTGGTAATGTCAGTAATAGAACAGGAGGGAAGAGATACCATCTTTAAAAAGACATCTTTGGTGCGAGTGCCCATACGCTTGGGTGCCGAAGTTTTTCTGGAGGGTAAGATTTCTGAAAACAGTGCCAACCGCATGATAGATGCTATGACGGCTTTTAAATTACTGATGAAAACCCACAGCATTACCCGTTATAGAGCTTGTGCCACTTCGGCGATGCGTGAGGCGAGCAACGGGCGCCAGGTAGCTGAAGCAATTGAAAAAAAGAGCGGACTCTCAATAAATATTATTGATGGCAATGATGAGGCGGCCATTATAGCTTCTACAGATTTAAAGAATTTGATACAGGATGACAAGGTTTTTCTTTATGTGGACGTAGGCGGCGGTAGCACTGAACTTACCGTTTTTGCCAATGGTAAAAATGTGGCTTCACGAAGTTTTAAACTGGGAACTGTCCGTCTTTTGGAAGACAGAGTGGATGAAAGTATTTGGGGAGAGATGGAGGTTTGGATAAAAAACGAACTCAAAGACTATAAACACGTTTCTATGATTGGAAGTGGCGGAAACATCAACTCTATCTTTAAAAAGAGTGGCAAGAAACTCGGGAAACCTTTAAGCTACCTGTATCTTTCTTCTTATTACGAATTGATGAAATCGCTTAGCTATGAAGAGCGCATTACCGAGCTGGATATGAACCCAGATCGCGCCGATGTGGTAATCCCGGCTACTCGCATCTACCTATCCGCGATGAAATGGAGCAAGGCAAAAAATGTGTATGTTCCCAAAATTGGGCTTAGTGACGGTATTGTTCGGAGCCTTTATAACGAAAAGGTTGCTGCTGAGATGGAGGTTAACTCGTGAATTCCTCTAATCTTCAGTAGTTTTATCTGTTGGGTTTTTATCTTCTTTGCGAGGGGAGAGCTTATAGATTAACCAGCCGAAACCAACCACTAAGTGTAGCACAATGACAATGATGACAACAATGGAAAGGGTGCTCATGGTTTTCTAAATTTACGGTGTACGGCTAAAAAGTTTTACCCGTGAATGGATTGGTGTTTTCCCAAATCTTTCATTACTTCAGCTTCAAAGGAAAGCAGATCGTTCCATTTTTGGTCAACTTCCTTTCTATCGCCGTATTGGCGGGCAAAACTGAGAAACATTGTGTAGTGGTTTGCTTCACTAACCATCAATTTTCTATAAAACTCTGCAAGTTCCTTATCTTCCAGTTCTTCGCTGAGCAATCGGAAGCGCTCGCAGCTGCGCGCCTCAATCAAGGCAGCATATAGCAATCTGTGGACAAGTTGTGTGGTGCGGCTTCCGCCTTTTGGGAAGAATTGAACAATCTGTAACACATATTCGTCTTTTCGGTCGCGGCCCAAAACCCAGCCACGTTCCAAGATTTTATCGTGCACCATTTTGAAATGGCTTATTTCTTCCTTCACCAAAGCAATCATTTCTTGGATGAGCTCTGTATATTCGGGAAAACTTACGATGAGAGAAACCGCAGTGGAGGCAGCCTTTTGTTCGCACCATGCGTGGTCGGTAAGAATGTCTTCTATATTTTTCTCAACAATATTTACCCAGCGTGGGTCTGTGGGAAGTTTTAATCCTAACATTTTAAAAACTGTTTAAAGTTAAAAGCCTACAGCTTAAAGCTTCTGGCTTATAGCAATCAAATATCCAAATCAAATTCTCTCCGTAGTTTTTCTATCAGCGGGTTTTTCTCCTTCATTTTTTCAAATTTTTCACGCGCGGTGTATGCATACCGTTTTTCGATGGTCTCGTTTACGGTTATGTCCAAATCTATATCGTAATTCTGAAGTTTTTCGCGCAGAAAGCCGAGAAGCTCATATTTGGCGCGTTCCACTTCGGTTTTGATGGTTTGGTTTGGAAATTCAAGGTGAATGATAGCGCCATCCAGTTTGGGAACACCCATGGTTAAATGTGAAAGCAGGTTGTATTTGCCGTCACTTTCAACGTTTGCAGTATATTCCGTCCAGACTGCTTGCATTTCTTCTTCGGAAAAATCATTTGAAGGAAGATTTTCTGCATCGGGCTGGTTTGCAACCATTTCCTGCTTTATTTCCTGCTTTTTCTGAATGCTTTTTAGCGACAATGCCGAAATTTTTTTGGCGTTGCGTTCTGCCAATATTTGGGGACGTTCTATTACTTTTTCAGCTTGTTGGCCTTTGGTTGTTGTTGGTTGCGCGTCTTTTGCCACGAGTTCTTCCGAAGGTTCGCTCACTTTTCTATTTTCAATCTCGATTTCGGTTTCGATTTTTTTAGAAGGTTGGGGTACAATACTCCCGGCAGAAGTTATCTTTTCCGAAGTAAATTTTTCACTCTTAAAATAGGAGGGAGGTATTACGAAACGTTGGCTGCTAGTGGAGTTTTTTTTTTCGCCCTGAAAAGTCAGGGAAGCAAGCTGCATTAGGCAAAGTTCAACAAGAAGCCGTTGATTTTGGCTGGTTTTATACTTTAAATCGCATGTATTGGCAATGTCAATTCCCTTAATCAAAAACTGTGTATCGGTTTTTTGGGATTGTTCAAAATACATGGCTTTTACCTGTTCGCCAACTTCCAATAAATCTATGGTTTGCTGATTTTTGCAAACCAACAGGTCTCGAAAATGGGAGGCAAGGCCCATAACGAAATGGTGTCCGTCAAACCCTTTTGATAGAATGTCGTTATAAGCAACCAAAACCTGTGGAATGTTGTTTTCCAAAAGCAAATCTGTTATTTGAAAATACCAAGTATAATCAAGTACGTTCAGGTTTTCGGTAACAGCTTCACGAGTAAGTTTTTTTCCGGCGAAACTTACAACCCTGTCAAAAATAGAAAGTGCATCGCGTAATGCTCCATCTGCTTTTTGGGCTATGATGTGAAGTGCGTCGTCTTCGGCATCAATGTTTTCTGCTTTTGCGACTTCAGCTAAATGTTCCTTAATATCTCGAACGCCAATTCTTCTGAAATCAAAAATCTGGCAGCGCGAGAGTATAGTAGGTATAATTTTATGCTTTTCGGTAGTAGCCAAAATGAAAATGGCATGTTTTGGCGGTTCTTCCAATGTTTTTAAAAAAGCGTTGAAAGCTGCTGAAGAGAGCATGTGCACCTCATCAATAATATACACTTTGTATTTTCCAACCTGTGGCGGGATTCTAACTTGGTCTATCAAATTCCGAATGTCATCTACGGAATTGTTTGAAGCTGCATCCAGTTCGAAAATGTTGAAAGCGAAATCTTCGCCTTCCTTTTCATTTCCGTCAGAATTTATTTTTTTGGCAAGAATTCTTGCACAAGTTGTTTTTCCGACGCCACGAGGGCCCGTGAAAAGCAACGCTTGGGCAAGATGGTTGTTTTCTATGGCGTTTTCCAAAGTATTGGTAATTGCCTGTTGCCCAACAACGTCTTTAAAAACGGCGGGGCGGTACTTTCGGGCTGATACAATGAAGTGTTCCATAGTGCGGAAACAAATATAAAGATGTACAACGGGTTTTAAAAAAATAGCTGTTCGTATTTTCTCTTATTTATTAACATTGGAGTACTTTTGCACAGCAGGCCGCCTTATCGCTGCCGAATTTGAATTCGGGAGAGGAAAGTCCGGACACCACAGGGAAGCATAGCGGCTAACGGCCGTCGTTATTACTGCTTAGGCAGGAATCTCAGGACAAGTGCAACAGAAAGGATGTACAGGTAATGCTGTAGTGAAACCAGGTAAACTCTATGCGGTGAAATGCCACGTAAACCTGTGCTTGAGGGTACCCGCCCGATGCAGGAGGGTAGGCAGATGGAGCGTTTCGGTAACGGAATGCCTAGATAAATGATAAGGATTCGTCTTTTTGATGAATACAGAACCCGGCTTATAGGCCTGCTTTTTTTTCTTCTTCTTCGTCTATTAATGTAGCTACCCATAGTTGGGCTTCCTCCAAGGTCCTGAATACCTCAAATGGCCAATCGTAAAATGTTTTTTCGAAATTGGCACTTTTAAAAGCGCTTTCGGTATAACAAACTACAGCAATGCAGACCATTTTAGGGTACTTTGTTTTGTAGAGTTCAGGACTTAAGTTTATGGCATATTGGTTTATGCGATTGTCAATATATCCAAAATTATTTTCGGGATAATATTCTGCAAAAATCTCGTGAAGTATCGCAATATGATCTAATTCAATTAAAACACCTTCTTTCACTGAAGCAACTATACAATGTTCAGAAAGGTCCATGAGAACGAAATCTAAATCAATAGTTTTGTTTGAAAACGACAAGGTATTCTAATTTAGTTAAAAAAACTGAATACGGAACTTCCGTATTTTCGGGCTTCTACAAAATGTGGAAGTGAGGAAAGATCATTTTGTTTTGCGTGTTCAATGATAAGCAATCCTTCGGGGTTCAACAAAGAATTTTCGAAAATTTTTTCTATTAGATTCTTTAAGGTTTCCGAAGTGAAGTCATACGGCGGATCTGCGAAAATAACATCATATTTTCCTGAAGCGTTTTCCAAATACTTTTTAACGTCTGACTTTATTGTTGTGATGGGAAATTCAAATTCTTCAGAAATTTTGTTGATATATTGTACACAGCCAATGTGACCATCTACCGCCGTAATATTTGGCACGCCACGCGAGGCAAACTCAAAGCTGATGTTTCCTGTGCCACTGAAAAGATCCAGTACAGTGAGTTCATCAAAATAATACCGAACCCGTAAAATGTTGAAAAGCGCTTCTTTTGCAAAATCAGTCGTAGGCCGCACGGGAAGGTTTTTTGGAGCCGTTAGCCTTCTTCCTTTGTATGTTCCCGAAATTATTCGCATTAAAGTGCATTTTTTAGAATGAAATGATTGTGGGGCCGATCATTATCTAAGGGTTTTTTATAGGAAGAGCTTGAATCTATAAACTCAAGATTTCGAATGTAGGTGTAAGCGATTTTAAAGTTATCATCTTCTTTTTCAATTTCACCAAAAAGTATTACCGGAAGATTCTCTGGGTTTAAATTGAGCTGCTCCATGCAGAAAAGCGTATAGTAGATGAAATCTTCCGGGGTTTTATAGGTGTAGCTATTGCAAAGCTGCAATTCGCCATTTTTTACAACGATACAATCAAAACTATTTTTGTGAAAATGCAAGTACATTTTTGGAAGTGAATCGTTTTCTTTTTCAAGAATAACCTTCAGCATGACGGTTATAGCGTGGTAATAGCTGAAAGAGCCATACTTTTCAAAGAAAAAGTTGTTGATGTTCATAAAAGGAACATAGACTACAACAATGTCATGGTTTTCAATTATATCGTGTGCCATATAATCATTGGCCAAGATTTTTGAATTGAACTTTAAATACTCACTGGCTTTTGTTTCATCAAAAAGTAAGGTGGGGACCAAACTATAAACAGGTGTGGTGTAAACAACAGATACTTCTGAAAAGGCTTCGTTCAGAATATTGTTTTTGAACATAATGGCCTCAATGTCCATTAATAATTCCTCTGGCGTGGTGCTATGGTCCAGTACTTTTTCAAGAAAAAAAACAGCTTCTTCGCTTTCGGGGTTTGTTATCAAAAAAGAAAGCCCGTTCAAAGAAACTTGAACGGACAGTCTGTTGTTTAAAGTATTCTGTATGTTATTTGTCTTTTGCAGAATCATAAAGTTTTGGCCAGTTTCCAGAAGTATTTACTTCTTCTAATGAACCTACTTTAATATCTGGTCCATTAACACCATCTACAGACTGCACTTGCATTTCCTGTATTATAAGGTCTTTATCAAGATCTGACAATATTGTCTTTTTTGAAACTTTTGCTTCAAAAACGGAGTAGGAGGCATCATTTTTCACGATTTTTCCGGCTTTAAGGTCAAATTTTGCGTTAATACCTTCCACCGGAATATTCATCATTGTTTTGTATCGGCCTGTAGTTCCGTAAAGTGAATCTTTAACGGGTGTGAAACCTAACGTATCTATAAGCGATTCTTCAATAAAGTAACCCTCACTAATCCCAAAGGCTTTGTTTTTTGCAACATCGGCATAACTTGTGTCACGTCTTTGTGTGATTGCAAATTTTGCAGTATCTATGAAACTTACCAAACTATCCCAATCACCAGTAAAACTTCCTGTTATTTCCTTGTGGGCAAGTTCGGCAGCCTGGATGTCTTTTAAATTCTCAATTACTTTTACGTAGCGTGCTTCTTTAATTTTATTGAATTCCACCGGGCCCATAACCGAGTTCCATAATTTCCAGCCCAAAAAGATGATGACAATCCAAAGAACAATCTGAATTACTAATTTCATTACTGATTTAATTTAAGTGTTGATTTTACTATAAGGTCTATCGCAAATCTACAATTTTTTTTTGTTCGTAAAAGTATATTCCGAAAAAATCATACCTATCTTTAAACCCTCATTGTTAGTAGTGAATGATGAATGTATCAGAATTTTACGGTTTTTTAAAAAATGATTTCCCGCATAACGCCACCGCCAAACAGGATATTGCGCTTCAATTGTTGGCGAAATTTGTGCTGAGCACGAACAAAAATGAAACCTTTTTATTGAAAGGATATGCCGGAACCGGAAAGACCACGATTGTTGGTTCTTTGGTGAAAAATCTGTCCAAAGTGAAAAAACGTTCCGTGCTATTGGCACCCACAGGAAGGGCTGCAAAAGTAATTAGCAACTATTCTGGCAAACAGGCGTTTACAATTCACAAAAAAATATATTTTCCGAAGGTTGAAAAAGGAGCGGTTTCATTCACACTACAGGAAAATAAACATCGGGATACTATTTTTATAGTTGACGAGGCCTCAATGATTCCAGATATTAACCAAGAATCCAAACTTTTTGGAAACGGCTCACTCTTGGATGATTTGATGCAATATGTATACAGCGGCAATAATTGTAAACTATTGTTGATAGGTGATTCGGCTCAGTTGCCGCCAGTGCATCTGTCAATTAGTCCAGCGCTGGACGCTAGAGTTTTGGAAAACCAATACAGCCGTGAAGTGATGCTGCTTGAATTGGACGAAGTGGTCCGCCAGCAAAAAGATAGCGGTATTTTGGAAAATGCAACAAGAATCAGGGAGTGCCTGGACGATGAGCTATATGAGGCTTTCAAGTTTTCCGGAGCCTATTTTCCCGATATTATCCGTCCAATAGATGGACAGGAGATAATGGATGCCATCAATGATAGTTATTCCTCCTTGGGAAATGAAGATACAGTTATTATTGTGCGTTCAAATAAAAGGGCAAACCTATACAATCAAAGTATTCGAGAGCGGATATTGTTTCAGGAATCTGAACTTTCGGCTGGTGATTATTTAATGGTTGTGAAAAACAATTATTTTTGGGTGGATAATGCCAGTGAGGCCGGTTTTATTGCCAATGGAGATATTATAGAGGTTTTGGAAATTTTCGCTTTCAGGGAATTGTACGGTTTCCGTTTTGCCGAAGTGAAAATCAGGATGGTTGATTATCCAAACATGAAACCTTTGGAAACTGTACTGCTCTTAGATACTTTAACATCTGAAAGCCCTTCCCTAACGTATGATGAATCAAACAGATTATATCAAGAAGTAATGAAGGATTACACTTCTGAAAAATCCAAATACAAGAAGTTTTTGGCGGTAAAAAACAATAAATATTTCAATTCGTTACAAGTGAAATTCAGCTACGCCATAACATGCCATAAAAGTCAGGGAGGACAATGGAAAACCGTTTTTGTTGAACAGCCTTATCTTCCCAACGGAATAGACAAGGAATACCTTCGCTGGCTCTATACAGCGTTAACTCGAGCTCAGGAAAAATTATACTTAATAGGTTTTAAGGATGAATTTTTTGTAGATTAGTTCTTTATTAGTCAGTAATTATTACACTGTGGTAGTTTTGATAATATTTTTCTAAACTCATCAACTAATCATGGAAGCATTTGATATATTATTAAGCATATTTCTTGGCATTGGCCTTGCTGCGGCCGTTGGTTTCCGGGTTTTCCTGCCATTACTCATTTTAAGCTTGGCAGGTTTTTATGACGTTATTCCCTTAAACGAAAGTTGGCAGTGGGTTGGAAGCCTTACCGCGGTTATCACTATGGGAGTTGCTACTTTGATTGAAATTTTTGGCTACTATATTCCGTGGTTGGATAATTTACTGGATACAATTGCCCTGCCTTTAGCAACCTTAGCCGGAACAGCGGTTATGGTAGCAACGGTTACAGATTTGAGTCCGGTTGTAACATGGACTTTAGCAATAATTGCGGGCGGGGGAACTGCAGCGGCAATTAAAGGGAATACTTCTGCAGCTCGGTTTACCTCCAGCACCACAACAGGAGGAATGGCAAATCCAGTTTTAACTACTGTAGAAACAGGCACTTCAATTGTTATGGCGGTAGCATCCATCTTTATACCAATCATTGCTTTTGTTCTGGTTCTGTTTCTTTTCTTCGTAATTTTTAGGTTTTATAAAAAGCTTCGAAAAAAACAATTGCCAAGAACTTAAACTTCTTATTTTTGAAATCATTTTAAAACTTTTGTCTTGAAAATAATAGCTATGATTCCCGCGCGTTACGGCGCATCTCGATTTCCAGGAAAATTAATGCAGGATTTAGGGGGAAAACCCGTGATAGTCAGAACTTACGAAGCCGCGAAAGCAACAAATCTTTTTGATGAAGTTTATGTAGTAACGGATAGCGATGTGATTTTTCAAGAAATTGAAATGAATGGCGGGAAAGCCATAATGAGCATAAAAGAACACGATTGCGGCAGCGATCGCATTGCCGAAGCTGTTGAAAATATGGATGTGGATATTGTTGTGAACGTGCAGGGCGACGAGCCTTTCACAAACCGTGAAGGTTTGGAAAAAGTTTTGGCAGTTTTCAACGAACCAGATGCTGACAAAATTGACTTAGCCTCACTGATGACCGAAATCCACGACTGGAAAGAAATAAGTGACCCCAATTGTGTGAAGGTAATTGTTGACAAAGATGATTTTGCGCTCTACTTTTCACGCTCGCCCATTCCATACCCGCGCGATAAAAACGTGGAGATGCAGTATTATAAACACAAAGGTATTTATGCGTTTAGAAAGCAGGCTATTATGGATTTTTACCGTCTGCCGATGCGTTCTCTGGAAGCTGTGGAAAAAATAGAATGTATCCGTTATTTGGAATACGGGAAAAATATAAAAATGGCCATTTCAAACACTAGCGGTGTAGAAATAGATACTCCCGAAGATCTTGCAAGAGCTAATAAATTATTGAAAGAAAACAAACCGGAAACCGTCAACAATAAGTTCAGAAACTTCCCGATGGTACCAAAAGTGGTTTTCGGGGAAGGCTGTTTTGACCAACTTACTTCAATTCTTACTCCACAAAAAAAGGAAATGGCACCTTTCATATTTTTGGTGGATGATGTTTTTGAAAATAATACTGAATTTCTGGATAGAATTAACCTTCGTTTCAATGATAAATTGATATTCGTTTCAGCTGAAGAAGAGCCAAAAACCTCGCAGGTCGATGATTTGGTAAAAGATATTAAAACAGAATTCACTTACACTCCCTCAGGAATTATAGGCATTGGCGGCGGTACCGTAATGGATTTGGCAAAAGCCGTTTCCATAATGTTGATTAACCAAGGAAGTGCCGCTGATTATCAGGGTTGGGACTTGGTAAAACACAAAGCGGTCTATCACGTGGGCATTCCAACTATTTCAGGCACAGGAGCCGAAGTTTCACGAACAACTGTTTTGACTGGCCCTGTACGCAAATTAGGCATCAACAGTGATTTTACACCTTTTGACCAAGTTATACTAGACCCGGAACTTACTATAGGGGTTTCCAAAAACCAATGGTTTTTTACTGGGATGGATTGTTTTATTCATTGTGTGGAATCTTTGAATGGTACGTTTCTAAATGCTTTTAGTCAGAGTTATGGAGAAAAGGCTTACGATCTTTGTATGGAAATATTTTTGAGTGATTCACTCTCTGAAGAAGAATCGCGCGCCAAACTTATGATGGCTTCTTGGCATGGTGGCATGAGCATTGCCTATTCACAAGTTGGAGTTGCGCACGCTATGAGTTATGGGCTCGGTTATGTCTTGGGCACAAAACACGGTGTGGGCAACTGTATTGTTTTTCAATTTTTAGATGAGTTTTATCCAAAAGACGTAGCAATCTTCAAAAAAATGGTGGAAAAACACGGAGTTGAAATTCCACAAGGAATTTGTAAAAACCTTTCTGAAGAGCAGATGGACACAATGATTACCGTGGCATTAGGAATGGTTCCACTTTGGGAAAATGCAATTGGCACTGATTGGGAAACTATAATAACACGCGAAAAACTGAAACATTTGTATTTAAAAATGTAGCTTCAGGATAAAAGCTGTTTATGGGAATTACAAAATTTGTTTTTGAAAAAATGATGGGCTGGCAGATAGTAGGATCTTTTGATCCAGCTATAAAAAAAGCTGTCATAATTGTAGTTCCACACACAAGTTGGCATGATTTCTATCTTGGGCTATTTACACGAAGAATTACAAAAACAAAGATTAATTATATCGCCAAAAAAGAACTATTCCGATGGCCTTTTGGTTGGTATTTTCGTTGGACGGGAGGTGCAAAGCTTGACCGAACGCCTGGGCAGAACAAAGTAGAAGCAATTGCTGAAATTTTTAAGAATAAAGAAGAATTCCGATTAGCAATGGCGCCTGAAGGCACTAGGAAAAAAGTAACATGCTGGAAAACAGGTTTCTACTATATTGCTCTTGCGGCAAATGTTCCAATAATTTGTGTTCCTTTTGATTATGGCAAAAAGACAATAACTATTAACAAACCGTTTTATCCAACAGGAGATATTGACCTTGATACCGAAAAACTTAGTAGTTATTTTAAAGGGGTTATCGGTAAAAAAGCTGAATATTCATAAAAAAACCAATCCCTAAAATAGAAATTGGTTTAAATTATATATTGAAGTCATCTTGACTTTTTTCAATTGGCTAAAAAATGGCTCTTTTGAGCCTGCTTTT
>JAGQYY010000058.1 GCA_020435825.1 Aequorivita sp. | reverse complement strand
TTCCCACCCACCAATGAAAGAACTTCTTTTAGTTGTGGTTTGATTAAAGATTAGGATTCACGATATTCTACAAATATATAACATATAATTGTAATAAGTTGTGGTTTGATTAAAGATTAGGATTCACGATATTGGTTGCGCTGTTAGCTTCTAATTATCAAATAATTATCTAGAAATATCGCGAATTAAAATGTCCCTTTTTTGTCGTTTTTAGGCAAGATTGGGGCATTTTTTTGTTTTAAAATAGCTCCAATTGTGCGGGAGGTGGCTCTTTGGGCACCTCGGCCTTGCCCCAGAAGTTCATGATATTGCCGAACTGTTTATCAGTAATCCGTAAAATACTCACTTTGCCCAATGGGGGCAGTAGTCTATAAACTCTTTTTTCATGAACATCCGCACTTTCACTGCTGGCGCAATGCCTTATATAGACAGAATATTGCATCATGGTATAGCCATCCTTGAGAAGGTTTTTTCTAAAAAGCCCTGCGTTGCGACGATCCTTTTTAGTTTCTGTGGGCAGGTCAAAAAATACGAATAGCCACATAATTCTATAGGCATTTAGTTCCATAATCTTGGATAACTAATTTTCTTGGCTGTGCCATTGTAGCATTTTTGAAGTGAGCTAGTTGTTTTTGATAGGGCCACCATTAAAGGACTTTGGGTTGTTTTGAAATATACTGTTTCCGTAAGTACTGAGAGAAGTGCCAGTTTAATTTCTGTAGTAAGTTCCTTTTCTTTATGATTGGTCATTATTTGTAATACTTTGGCATCTACCAGAGGGCGGTAGGGCTCCATAACATCATCTGCTAAACAGAAGGCGTTGTATTTATTGTGATGGTGGATTCCCAAAGTACAAAGGAGGCCACTTGCTGCTAAAGAACGTGCTACTGCGGCTCTAAGAATTATATAGCCATAATTGAGAAAGGAATTGGGGTAAACGCCATAACGCTCTCTTTTAAAATCGAAATCAAATAAGTGTTTCCAATAATGTGCGGCGGCTGCACCTTCTCGGTTCTCCGTGTCGCCACTTAATACTTTTGATTCGTGGAATTTTAGTACTTCAAAAGGTTTGTTCAGTTTCTCCAAATGATGGGCTTGGTGCTTTATTTTCTTTTTTATCACTTGTCTCCAAATCTGTTTTTTCAAAGGTTCGGAAGCCTTTATCTGATTGCTGAAAAGTTCTTGTTGTGTGTGGTGACCGTTTAGGTTTAAAAGCATGCTGGAAGGCATATGCTTTGGATCACAAAAAATTACCGCCACATTGTTGTCTATGAGTTTATTTAATGCGGGAATGGAAATGTAGATTTCTTGGTTTTCAATTATGATAAATCCTATGTCCTCAATCGGTACCGTTTTAATTCCTGATTCGGTTTTAATTGCCAATTGCTCCCATTTAGTGGTAATAGACGTTTTTTGTGTAAAGAAGAGCGTTCTTTTTAACATGCCCACAAATTTTTGGGATATAGGTTCCAAAGTAGGATATATCTAAGGATTTATTTTACGGAAAACCGTAAAGCCTCTTATTTTTTTAAAACAAAGTCATTTAATTCCTTTTCTGGAAAGATTTTATTGGTTTTGGTAATTAGTACTTTTTCTCCGTTGATCTCGATTATTTGGTGTTGGCCGTTGCAGTTCTGTATTCGGAAATAGAGTGCCCTTAATCCTGCATGCAGCCCTTTTTCTTTGGTTTTTTGATATATGTAGTGGGAGCAGGATGTTTTAAACAAACACTTCCTGCGCCAATTTTTTGGGACTAACCACCAGTAGGTTCTTATGCTAAATAGTAGGATGGTTTTCATCTTTTATGAAATATCAGCATATTGCTAACCAAGGTGTAGCCGGGTTTTGCGCCAAGACCAAAGCGGCCAGGGTAACCACTTACATAATTGGTTATGGTTTCCATTTGTAAGTAGGTCCAACCTTGTTGGGAATATTTGTTAATTGTTTGTTCCAACTGGAGTGATACGTGTTTTGAAAAGCCTGCTTTATGTTCTATGTATGTATTAAAAGGGACAACTTTATATTCCATAGTGTCAATATTATTGTGGGAGTTCTTTGAGAAATCTCCCTTACGTAATCCCGTAAGGGAGATTGTATTCGGCTGTTGTATTCTCCCCAGAATATATTGTTGCCGAACCTATGCTAAATTATAAGGTATGGATGGGCTTATTTTACGGAAAACCGTAAAATGGGGTCTTTTTTAAAATTATAGGGAAGTGCTTCTTGTGGAAGCTATAGTGGTGCCTTAAATAAGTCCAAGGTCTTTAGCTATGGAAATAAGTTGTACGGAGTTCTTGGCGTTAAACTGATTTTTAAGTTTAACTATCTTTTTTTCTATTGCGCTCAGGCTACTAGGTGTTATATTTTTTTCTTTGAAGTTTTGACTAATTTCTTCTTGCGACTGGCCCATGGAAAGGAATTGCATAATTTTAATATCATAATCTTCTATTTCAGAAGTTGCTGTTTCTCGTAATGTGTTGCTGATTTGTGGGGAAAGATAATTTTGGTTTTTAAAGACCACAGTGATAGCTTCATCCAATTCCCTTAAACCGTTTCGGCCTTTGCAAACATAGGCATCGGCTTTACCATCCAGCATTACGCTGCGTATTTTTTGCGGACGGTCTTCTACGGAATAGGCTATTATTTTTAGGGTTGGATGTTCCTGTTTTACGGCTTTGATAAGTGTTTCTCCCGAAGCATATTTTTGTGAACGATGGTCTGTTTTAAAGGAAAGGTCAGTAATCAATAGATCAAAGGGTTGCCCGTCTTGATTTGCTTTTTTAATCTTTAGGTAGGCATCATCACAATATTGTACATGCTGGACATTATCTATGTGCAATGATTCAAGTACAGAAACTATACCTTTACTGATGCTGCCTAAGTCTTCGGAAATCAAAACTTTTGTGAACATGACTTACAAATTGATTTTTGCTTTGAACCCTTTGTTGGGCTTCGATTCAAAAATAATAGTTCCGTTTAAAGTTTTAATACGGTTTTCCGCATTTAGGAGGCCATTTTTATTTTTTAGGTCGCTGCCGGTTCCATTGTCTGTATATTCAATACTTATATTTTTTTTGTTTTGTTGGAAAGAAAGCACAACTGCGGTGGCGTTGCTATGTTTTTTCATATTGGTCATCAATTCCTGGAGTACCCTGTAGATAGTTGTTTTTTTTATTTCTGAAATGGTATTCCAATCAATTTTTGAAATATTGCGAGTGACTATTTTTACTTTATCGGTTTGATAGCTCAACAACAAATCGTTGAGCTGGCCACTAAAATTTTCTTGAATTTCAATGGCGCTGTTTTCTTTTGAAATGTCTCGGGTTTTGTTGTATATCATTTCAAGATCGTCCAATAGTTCTTCATTATCTGTAGTATTCCCTTGAATTTTTGCCATAAGATGATACACATCGTTGGCAACTTCATCGTGCACTTTTTTGGAAATACGGGTTTCCGTATTGTGGACTTGTACTATTTTTTCTTTTTTATGCTTTATTCTTTGTGTCACGTAAATAAAAATAGAAGTGAGAAAAATGATTATTCCAAGAACGATAAAAATGAGTTTCTGGTTTTTTTCCTTTTCTCTTTCCAATAAGGCTTCGTCAGTTTTCTTTTTTTCATTGGCAACATTGAATTTTATAAAAGCATTTTTATTTTCAGCCAGTTGTTTGTCCTTGGCTATACTGTCTGTGATTTTTTTGAACTGTACAATTTTTTGATCTTCGTTCATTATAGCAAAAAGCGAGAGGGCATCTTGGAGGAAGGTGATGCTTTTAAGTGTATTTGCGGTTTGGTATGCTTTTTCAGCAAAGCTAAGGGCTTGGTTTTTGTCATTTTGGTCAAAATGGTATATAGCCAAGTGCTTGTAGCTGGAGTATATGCCTTCCAAATAGTTTTGGTTTTCTCGAATAGATAGTGCTTTTTTTAAATTGACCAAGGCATCAGGATTTCCCAATTTGGATTGCACATAGCCCAGATTATCAAGGATCATTGCATACTGCAGGGAATTATTGTTTTTAATTTTCTTAAAGGCAAGATTGAACTGCTCTTCAGCTTTTTGATATTGACCTAGGTCTTTGTAAATATTAGCTTTGTTGTTAATAAGTGTAATGCTGTCCGATAGTTTTTTTGAAAAACTTAAAGACAAATCATAGGCTTCGATTGCTTTTTCGGGATTGTAGGATTCACGATATATATTTCCCAACTGATTATAGATTCCTTTTCTGGCTTCAATGAGGGTGTCTTTGTAATGGTATGATTCAATTAGGGCAAGCGCTTCTACTGCGGCATTTTCACTATTGTATAAATTCCCTATTTTCAATTCGCCCAGAGCAACCAGCCTTAAATCGTTTATCGCGCTTAAAATATCTTTACTTTTTAAATCCCTTTCTTTTTTTGAGGAATAGAACCTTATACCTTCTGGAATGTCTAAACTTGTTTGTGGGCTTACGATAAATTTTTTATGTAGTTCAATGGAGTCCAAAGAGGTTTGAGCGTTACTTGATATAGGGAATAAAAGCCAAGCAAGAAGCCAAAAAAAGAGGAATGAAAGCAGTAGGTATTTCATTCCTCTAAAGTACTAACAAATTAGGAGATTTTATCCTCCTCCATCAGGTGGTGGCGGTGGAAAATGACCTTCATCACCACAACAGGCTTGTGTGCTCTTTAATTCCTCAGAAATTGTTTGCGGGGTACATGAAAAAAGACCCATATTGAGGAAAACCGTAAACAATAATAAAATTATTTTCTTCATTTTGTTTGATTTAATAGTTGATACTGGTGTGGCTGTCTGGATACTTACCCAGAGAATTTTTACAGCTACACGTTAAGGTGAAAGGGAATCCTTCCAATTTGAGAAGTGTGGAGCGCAGAGGTAAGGCGATCGCTTACTTCTCAACATGGGCAATCACTTTACACTGCTGCTCCAGTAGTAGTATCGAAATGTTCTGTAAACCCTGTTACACCCAAGGCGGCATTGCAATACTGAAACAAATGAAGAAAGAATGGTTTGGAAAGCTTGGAAAGTAAATGGAAAGTTTATGGAAAAGAATTTCCAAGTATTTTCCATCTGATTTTTGTAGCTTTAAAACATTGAAAAACAGTAGTTGTGCATAGAGAATTACTAATAAAGGCTTTTAAGAAAGTAGAGAGGGAATTGATTAGTGAAGGAATTAACTCCCCCTCGGTAAACCAATGTGCGCAACGATTATCAGAAATAATCTCTGAAATATTTCCTTATGGTGATAGAAGGTTAAGGGATTTCTATAATGAAACAAGAGCTGGTACCGAAGGAGATATTAATATCCCACAACCTAAGGTTATATTGGTTTTATCACAATATTTGGGTTATGGGAATTACAAGGAATTTTTAACAAAGAATTCTATTGATGAAGTAAAGGCGATTCAAGAGGAAAGTAAGGTTCCACAGAAAAAGAACAAATTAAAACTGATAGTAATATTGTTTGTCTTGGTGGTGATTATTGTTTTTTTTGGATATCAATATTTTAATAAGCAGCGATGGATGGAGTGGGAGGAAACGCATTATGTTGAGGTTTCTTTTGATTCGGAAAAGCTAAGTGAAGGAAACCTTAAAGTATATAAAGAGGAGCGAATAATTGATTTTAAAAAAGTAACACCTACTTGTGCGTCCAAGTTTTTTAATGATGATGGTAGTGTTCGGGTTTGGTATGGTAAAAATAAGGATGGGGATCTTGAGTATTTTACTGGTTATGGCCTGCATCCATTAACAGGGAAGACTTTAAAACCAATTACGCAGTATATGATTGGTAAATATATTTGTAAATAACCCTTCGACTGCGCTCAGGGTGGCAGTAGTTTAATTTTTAAAATGGAATGGGGTGGGTTTCTTTTTGTTTCAATTCAGCCTCAAAAAGCACAAGAAAATGTTTTAACAGTTTTTCTTTCACTTCTTCCATGGAAATTTCAGCTTTTCCCAATTCCACGTTTAAGGAAGTTACCGCTTTGTCTTTGATTCCACAGGGAATCATATTGTCAAAATAGCCAAGATTGGTATTTACATTTAGGGCAAAACCGTGCATGGTCACCCAGCGACTTGCACGAACCCCCATGGCGCATATTTTTCGAGCGAAAGGTGTGCCTACATCCAACCAAACTCCTGTCTCGCCTTTGCTGCGCTCTGCTTTAAGGCCATATTCAGCTAAGGTCAGGATAATCATTTCTTCCAGTAAACGGAGGTATTTGTGGATGTCCGTAAAAAAATTTTCCAAATCCAAGATAGGGTAGCCTACAATCTGGCCGGGTCCATGATAGGTTATATCGCCTCCGCGATTTATCTTGTAGAATTTAGCATCTATAGCTTTTATCTTCTCTTCTGAAATGAGCAGATTTTCAATATGGCCGCTTTTTCCAAGGGTATATACGTGTGGATGTTCTACAAACAAAAGATAATTTGGAGTGTCCTGCTCCAAATTATCTTTTCTGTTGTTGCTTTTCAATTGCAGAATATTTTGAAAAAGAGATTCCTGGAAATCCCAAGTTTCTTGGTAATCTTTTAATCCTAAATCTATTATTTCTATGGATTTATTCAAAGCAAGCCTTTTTTTAAAAGAAAGGGTAAAACTATTGATAAATTACTTTTCCGGGATTCTTTTTATGAATTTTATGCGTTTTTTTGCTTAAAAGCTGAAAGTTAGTTTCTTAAAAATTCTCTAATTTCCGCAAAGACTATTATCTTTACGACTCTAAACATTCACAATAATCACAACTACAATGAAAAAAAGTACTTTTAAACACATGCTGGTTTTATCCTTTGTGCTCTTATGCTTTGGGATAAATGCACAGAACAATGCGTTATGGACGAAAGCTTCGCCATCTGAAACGCAAACCCGACAAAAAGCATACAGAAACAGTATGCCGCAAGATTTTAATCTTTTCAAATTGAATACTCCCGCTTTTAAAAATCTTATAGCAAATGCGCCTGAAAGATTTAGCGGCACTTCTAATGTTATTATTGAATTGCCAACAAACAATGGCGAAATTCAACGTTTCCGTGTTTATGAAGCTTCCATTATGGAGCCAACACTTCAGGCAAAGTACCCAGATATCAGATCTTATGTTGCGCAAGGAATTGAGGATGCTTCAGCCATTGCAAGATTTAGTGTAACTCCAATTGGAGTAAATGTGATGATTTTTTCTGCGAACTATTCCACGATATATATCGATCCTTACACTAAGGATAAAAACTATTACATTACCTATAATATCAATTCGCTACCTGCATATTCAGGCAATTTTGAGTGTCATACAGAAGATCATGAAATTATAGACATGCCTATTGAAACTAGAAATGCGAATGATGGAACTTTAAGAACATTCCGTCTTGCTTTAGCTTGTACGGGAGAATATGCACAACGTCATTTAACGTTGCAAGGAGTTGACCCATCGGCCTCTGATGCCGTTAAAAAGGCAGCAGTGCTTTCAGCAATGAACGTAACTATGACCCGCGTAAATGGCGTTTATGAAAAAGATGTGGCTTTAACTATGGTGATTATAGCCAATAATGAAGACCTTATTTTCCTTAATGGAGCAACGGATCCCTACACTAATAATAACGGGGTTACTATGCTTGGTCAAAACCAAACCACTTGCGATAACATAATTGGTAATGCTAATTATGACATTGGTCACGTTTTCAGTACTGGTGGTGGTGGCATTGCGCAGCTTCGTTCCCCTTGCGTAGCCGGAAGTAAAGCCAGAGGTGTAACTGGTCTTCCTACACCAATTGGAGATAATTTTGATATCGATTTTGTTGCCCACGAAATGGGCCACCAATACGGTGCGAACCATACTTTCAACAACTCATGCGGCGGGAACATAAACCCATCAACAGCATTTGAAACAGGAAGTGGTTCTACCATTATGGGTTATGCAGGAGTTTGTGCTCCAAACGTACAACCCCATAGTGATGACTATTTCCATGGTATAAGCATTCAGGAAATGTGGACAAATATTAAAAGTGGACAAGGACAGTGTGGTGCACAAAGCCCTACCAATAACTTGCCGCCAACAGCAGATGCTGGACCTGATTATAGAATTCCAAAAGGAACTCCATTTATTTTAAGAGGTACTGCTACAGACCCAGATGCTGGTGATGTGCTTTCACACTGCTGGGAGCAAATGGATAGCCAATCTGCCCCTCAACCTCCACAAAACACTTCAACCGTAGGGCCTGCTTTTAGGTCAATTGATCCATTGCCATCACCAGATAGATATATGCCTGCTATAAATACTGTATTGGCAGGTAATACACAGACCACATGGGAGGTTGTTCCTCAGGTAGGAAGATCCATGCGTTTTAGATATACGGTTCGTGATAATGCAGCAATCGGAGGTTCTTCGGCGCGTGATGATATGTTTGTTACTGTAGATGGTTCAGCAGGTCCTTTTGTGGTAACCTCGCAAAATACAGCTACCACTTGGAACACCCAAACTACAGAAACCGTTACTTGGGATGTTGCAGGAACAGATGTAGCTCCGGTGGATAGCCCTAACGTAGATATTATGTTCTCTACCGATGGAGGACAAACGTATCCTGTAGCTGTTGCCTTGGGTGTACCAAACAATGGAAGTGCTGTTGTGAACGTACCAAACCTTAATACTACAACTGGTAGGTTGATGGTTATTTCGTCAAACAATATATTCTATGATTTAAACAATGCGGTTATTACTGTAACTGGAACCATTGGTGTTGAAGAATTCAGTTTTGAGAATTTTGCGGTTTATCCAAACCCTTCAAATGGAACCTTCAATCTTACTTTTAAACCAGCTTCCAATGATAACATTGAAGTTTCACTTTATGATTTAAGAGGAAGAATTATCGGTCAATCTACTTTTGATGATATTAATGCTTCTAGCACTTTTAGCAAACAATTGGATTACAATTATGTTGAAAGTGGAATGTATTTCCTTGTTGTGAAGAACGGCAATAAAGTAACTACCAAGAAGGTTGTTAAGAATTAAATAGAGAATAGAGAATAGAGAATAGAAGAGAATAGAGAAAAAAGAGAAAAGGCGGGATTCCCTGTTCTTTTCTCTTTTTTTTGTAGAATAAAGAATAAAGAGGAGTGATTATACTATCAATTCTTACCTCTGTCCTCTTTATTCTCTATCTGTTTAATCCATTTTGAAAGCCCATTGTCATTTTCTGCCATTCTGAAATCTTTTCTTCCAATGCTTCCAAGGTTTCAGCGGGAATATATTTTTTATGATGTGCAACTAAAAGCTGGGTGTCTAATTCAAAAGAGGATCCAAGAGAAATGTCTAAATAATTGCTTAATGCCGTGTCTGTTCATGCAGAACCTTCGGAAATATTGCTGGGCATAGAAATAGAACAATGGCTTAATTGTGATGTGAGACCAAATATTTCATGCTTTGGAAAGGTTGCTATAATGGCAGAAACATCCAAAGTAATTTGAAGCCCCAATATCCATATCTTCAAATTTTTATAATTGTGTCTTATTCGCATTCTATTTTTTATCTATTCTCTGCTCTATATTCTTTTTTCTATTTCAAAGTTTCACTGTTTCCATGATATGTGTAACCACTTGCGAGGTTTTTTCAACCTTAAATTTAAGGTCGAATTTAATTCCTTGGGTGCTTTTCTCAACTAAAAGCTTACCATTGGAAATGGTGTAATATCCTGCTTCGCCTCTACAGAAGCAGTGTTTTCCGTAAAGCAGTTTTACATCTTGCAGTGAGGCGTTTTCCTTTGTCAATGTTGTTGTTGCCGCAGGTATTTCAAAATGGATGGTTTCAGAATAATTACCATCTGCAGTTCCTTCTGGGCCTTCTTTAAGATAGGTATATTCAACTACAGTATTGGTTCCGTCCACGAGTTGCGGGTATAAGGCGCCAAACTCATCTTTTTCTATGGACAAGCTTTTGTTTTTGTGAATCACGACACTGCAAGTACCTTCCTCTGGACAGCCTGTTGTCTTGTTTTCCATTTGTTCCATAGTTGTATTTTCTGATGAAATTACGTTACCCGTCTGCGTTTTGCAGGCATTCGCCATAAATAGTGGGATTAATAAATAGAGTGCCTTCATGTTTTATTTGTTTAGTGTTAATTCGTTAATTTGGGATTCGGAATTTGTTAATTTTCCCCTTCCGTCAGCTGGATTGTACATTTAGCTTTTAATCGAGCTCTTTCACAGCTGACACCTGGATGTTTCCGTCCATTTGTTAAAATTAATAACAAGGGGAAGGAGCGCCTGAGCAATAACTCATAACTCAGTTTCCCCGATTCCCTATTTTTCCAATTCTACCTCTAAATCCAGCAAATCTGGGTTTTTAATATAGTCTAAAAAAGGTGCCTGGATACTGACCGTTTTTTTATCTTCTGAAAATGTAGCGTCTGGATTTGAAGTTTTCTTTATTTTCTTTGGAAAAGTATATTTCAATACATAATTGGAGCTGCCCATAAAAGCCTCCGCCTGTTTCATGCTATCTACTTGCTGTTGGTGCAACTTTTCATCTTTTATATATGCATCTCTTTTAAAGATACCTTTTTCAAAAGAATAATTTACGCCCACTATTTCGGGAGTATCTTCTTCTTTTTTAATTTCCGTGTTGGCATCTGGATTGGGCATCAAATTTCCAGCTTGTTCAAGACCTTTAAGAATATCGTTGGCCTCGCTTATGTTTTTAAAATTTGTGGAAATATCATAAACCATTTCAGAAGTTTCCGAGTCCATTTTTATATGAATATTGAAGTTTTCCAACTTTTTAAGTTCTTGTTGTTCGGTTACTGAAAGTTTGGAAATACTGTCTTTCTTTTCTTCCAAAAACTGTTTCATATAAACAATGGTGTCCATTTTCACTACTGTTGAATCAGCCATGGCCTGACCGCCAAAGGCCATCATTTCATTGAGGTTCACTTCCACCGTCATGATGCCGCTTCCGTCTTCGTTCATAACCATGGTTTCAGTAAATTGGCAACTTGTGGCAGTAAAAGCCAAAACGAACAGAAAAAATAATTTTTGTAGCATCGGTCTATCTTTTAGGATTGTTTAAAATTATTAAAGCAGCAATTACACCGGGAACCCATCCGCAAACGGTAAGTATAAAAACGATTAGCACAGAACCACAACCCTTGCCAATAACAGCAAGCGGTGGAAAAAGGATTGCAAGCAGGACTCTCCATATATTCATAGAAAACAAATTTACGATTAATATTTAAGCTATCTGTCAAGCCATTTTTCCTTTTGTTACAAGATTTAGGTTTAACGGAGTTTATTACCTTAGTAGTTTATTTTTAAAAATGAAGTTTAAAAAAATCATTCCGCTGGCATTTTTCTTTTTTACCATTACCGCTAGCAATGCACAATACCAGTTTTCGGGCTATGTGGACACAGAGTCCAGCGATGGGACCATTTATCTTTCAGTAGTGGATGATTACCGAAAAATATCAGGAGTTTACCCCGAACAAATTCTTAACAAAACCACAGCCGATTCCACAGGCTACTTCTCATTTTCTGGCGATAATTTGCCTTCAGAAAACAAAATTTATAGAATCCACGTAGATACTTGTGATGAGGAAGATCAAAACACTGCACATTTCACGGGGCAATGCCTAAATAGTAAAGAGGTCAATTTTATTGCGAATAATAGCGACACCTTGATGCTCCCCTTTTCGTTTGACGATGAAATGTTTTGCCGTGTGGTTTCAAAAAACGAAAAGGCAAATGCTTTTTTAAAAATCGATTCCTTAAAACACGATATGATTTTTGCTTTCGGCGCCTATCGCAGTGAAGCAAATAGAAAAATAAATTCAAAAAAATGGTTCAGTATTTTGCAACAATATGGTGAACAACTGCATGAACCTTTGGCAGAATTATACAGTTATGCTTTTTTTTCTGATAGGGCACAACCACTGCATGCCTATTATATGGAGGACTTAAAAACAAATCCGTATTATGACAACTTATTAAAAAGGCTCATAGAAAAATATCCCAACAGCACTTATACAGAACAATACAGAGAAGAACTTGCGTCAGATAAATATTTAATCGCTTCAATTAAACCTGACGGTTTGCCTTGGTGGGTTTATTTGTTGTTCGCTATTATTACTTTATCAATTTTTGGGAATTTATACTTTTATAGTAAACTGAAAAAAATGGCTCGACTGATTCCTGCTAAAGAAGAATCCCTTTCAAGTCAGGAAAAGAAAGTTTTGGCGCTAATCCTTGAAAATAAAAGCAACAAGGAAATAGCTTCAGAAATGTTTGTGAGCCTAAGCACGGTAAAATCACATATAAATAACCTCTATAAAAAGCTGAATGTCACCTCCCGTGAAGACGTGAAAAATCTATATTCCAATTAAATTCAAACGGGGGCCTAGACCCTTTTTCAAACCCTATATTCAGAAATTCATTCTTCATTTTTTAAATATTCGTGGTCTTAACTTTAAAATCAACGACCATGAAAAATTTAATCCTTTTTTCCATTGCTTTCACATTTTCAATTTTCACCAACTATGCGCAGCCTTTTAATAAAGAGATTGTTCAAGAAGGAAAAACCCCAATGCTACTCGGAAAAATCAATAAAGAGGCACTTTCCGAAAACACCTATTCCAAATGGTTTTTGACTAATTATAAAGCCTATCAGCCCAATAAAGAAAAAATTGCCGAATTAAAAAAAATTCTCCCGGAATACACTATTACAGCGTTTTTTGGCACTTGGTGTGGCGATAGTAAAAAATACATTCCTGTTTTTTATAAGATATTGGATGCGGCAGACTTTCCTTTGGAGCGGTTAACTGTTATAGCTTTATCAAACGAAAATAAATATTACAAACAAAGTCCCGGTGGCGAAGAAGAAGGCTTGAACATTCACCGCGTTCCCACATTTATTTTTTATAAAGACGGAAAGGAAATCAACCGAATTGTAGAACATCCCGTTGAAAATATAGAAACGGACATGCTTCAATTACTTACAAAGGAGTATCATAATTTTTATTATGGAGTTACCTTGGCAAATGAAGAGTTAGAATCCCTTGGAACAAAAAAGTTTATTAAAAATTCAAAAAAAATAAGTTTTAAAATAGCTCCTTTTATCAACTCTAAATACGACCTGAACACCTTCTGCAAAGTACTTTTGGCCAAAGAAAAAAAAGAAGAAGCGATTGCCATAGCATATCTTAATACGCAAATTTTCCCATCCGAAATAAGTGTTTACGAAACCCTTGCTAATATTCAAGGCCTTGCAAACAAAAAAGCAGATGCAATTGTAAATTATAAAAAAGCACTTAAAATTGATCCGGAAAGAGAAGACTTAAAATCGCTTATGTCCCTTTTTGAAAAAGACCTTAAAAACGAAAAAAAATAATTTATTTGGCTTCAAAATACCCAAAATACGGTAATTTTGCCAGTTAAATTTAACACCTATGCAGCTTTCTGAACTGGAAATCATCCGAAGAGAAAAATTAAACCAACTGCGCGAACGTGGAATAAATCCCTATCCCGCAGATTTATACCCAGTAAACACTACTTCAAAAAAAATAAAAGCCAATTTTGAGGAAGGTAAAAAGGTGATGGTTGCCGGAAGATTGATGTCCCGAAGGATCCAAGGATCGGCTTCATTTGCAGAGCTTCAGGATGCAGACGGACGCATACAGGTTTATTTTAACCGCGATGAAATCTGTACGGGCGAAGACAAAAGCCATTATAACGACGTTTATAAAAAACTTCTGGATATAGGCGATTTTATAGGTATTGAAGGCGAACTTTTCAAAACACAAGTTGGCGAAAAAACCATAATGGTGAAAAACTTCACCCTCTTGAGCAAGGCCTTAAAACCATTGCCGCAACCACGTGTGGATGCTGAAGGAAAAGTGCACGATGCCTTTACGGATCCAGAACAGCGCTATCGCCAACGCTATGCAGATTTGGTGGTAAACCCACATGTTAAGGAAATTTTCGTAAAGCGGACCAAGCTGTATAACGCTATGCGAACGTTCTTTAACGAACGCGGTTATTTTGAAGTGGAGACCCCCATTTTGCAACCAATCCCAGGCGGTGCTGCGGCGCGACCATTCATCACACATCACAATTCGTTGGACATTCCGCTGTATATGCGAATTGCAAATGAGTTATACCTAAAAAGGCTGATTGTCGGTGGTTTTGACGGCGTGTATGAATTCTCCAAAAACTTCCGGAACGAGGGGATGGACCGTACCCACAACCCCGAGTTTACCGCGATGGAAATTTACGTTTCCTATAAAGATTACAACTGGATGATGGATTTCTGCGAGCAATTGCTGGAATTCTGCGCCATACAAGTAAATGGAACCTCCAAAGCAACTTTCGGGGAACATCAAATAGACTTTAAAGCCCCTTACCCAAGGGTAACGATGGCAGAATCTATCAAGCATTTCACAGGTTTTGACATCACTGGAAAGACCGAGGATGAAATCCGCAAAGCTGCTTTGGACATGAAAATTCCAGTGGATGATACTATGGGCAAGGGAAAATTGATAGATGAAATATTCGGCGAAAAGTGTGAGGGCAACTACATTCAGCCAACTTTCATTACAGATTACCCAAAGGAAATGAGTCCGCTATGTAAAGAACACCGCGACAACCCTGAACTAACCGAGCGTTTTGAATTGATGGTCTGCGGCAAGGAAATAGCAAATGCGTATAGCGAGTTGAACGACCCAATAGACCAACGCGAGCGTTTTGAAGCCCAATTAAAATTGGCAGACAGGGGTGATGACGAAGCAACGGCTTTTATAGATTACGACTTTCTTCGCGCTTTGGAATACGGAATGCCTCCAACCAGTGGTATGGGCATCGGGATGGACCGTTTGGTTATGTTTTTGACCAACAATCCTTCCATACAGGAAGTACTTTTCTTCCCCCAAATGCGCCCCGAAAAGAAAAAAGTGGAAATGACCGAGGACGAAAAAACGGTTTATACCATATTGAAAGCCAATTCGCCCATTGCTTTGGAAGCGCTTAAAACCCAAAGCGGTTTGAGCAACAAAAAGTGGGACAAGGCCATAAAAGGATTGACCGCTTCAAAAGCTGCTAAAGTTGAAAAGACTGATGAAAACTTGATGGTTTCATTGCTTTAAAATCATAGAATCGTTTCTAATCATTAAAATGAAGTCATCTTGACTTTTTTCAATTGGCTAAAAAATGGCTCTTTTGAGCCTGCTTTTCGTCTTTTTATCCTTT
>JAGQYY010000057.1 GCA_020435825.1 Aequorivita sp. | reverse complement strand
GTCTTTTGCATTTTTGCGTTCCATTTCTTTTGCTTTGGATTGTTCTACCATTTGATCCACAACCGATTTTTCTTTGGGTTGATCGCTTTTGCAAGCCGTTATAGCCATTGCCAATAAACTACTCGCCACAATACAAATGGGCAACACTTTTATTTTTAAATTTTTCATCGTTTTTATTTTTATTAAACAGTTTTAATTTGTTACTTGGTCTAAGTATTTCTTCTTATCCAATTCGCCTTCCGGGTATTTTTCTTCTCCAAGTGTTTTAATTAAAGAGAAACCACTGCCGCGCAATACTCTTGTCCATTCACTGTTCATATCATCTCTGTAAAATCGGATTTCGGCTTTTCCCAACTGTATATCCACAGTGGTACTGTTTCTCCAACGCTTGAGTTGGATAGAATCAATATGAAATGAAAATGAAGTAGGCGAATACCAAGTAATTTTTGAATCCTTGGTCATCTTTAATTTCGGAAATGATTCTGCCAAAATATTATTGCAATTATTTACCACTTCTTTGCATAAATTTTCAGCAATGAATTTGTTGATTTTGTCTATATCAATCGGTGGCATTCCGGTCAGTTCTTCATAGCCGGCATTGAATTGTTTGTACACATATTTACCGCCTTGCTTGGTGTAAACCGCCATTCCATCTACGATTGCCCGGGAGTCTGGTAGTTCTTTCGCAAAGCTGGTTTTAGAAACTACTTTTACCTGACGGCGATGATAATATACTTTTGTACTGCCTTCCCATTCTTCGGTATAGGTTCCGTTGCCGATTACTTCAATGGAAGTAGCTCCGGTAAATTTTTTGCCTACATCGGCTTTTACAGTTGCTGCACTAACTTGTGCATTTGCCAAATTACCCATTAACAGTAAAATGGTTGACAGAAATAAAATTTTAAGTGATTTCATAATTTCAGTTTTTAAAGGGTGAGTTATTTTTTCTTTGAAAAAGCAATCAACAAACAGATAACTGCTAATGGAAGCGGCACCCAAAAGAAATCTTTGAGTTCGCTTAAATGACTGGAATTTTTGCCTACCATATACATTACAATTGAAGCAATCAAGCAAAGTGCAGCAAGAATAGGAGCTAATTTTTTCATGATTTATTATTGAATTTATTATTTATTGATTTTCACACTTTTCAAAACGTCATCAAAGAATTTAGAATCAAATCCATCAATTTGTTCAAACATTCCAAGAAACATATAAAGTTCATTTTTGTTGGTAATTACGAGCATTTTGTATTGATATTGGTATGGGTTTGTAGTTCCTTCTACAATTCTGCCACTTCCTATTTTTGCAGGAAATCCATATCTATCTGAAACATCTTCTAATTTTTGATCTTTTACAGTAATACTCGGGTCATTTATTATCGCACCAATCATCCCATTAATTGCCCCATCTAAATCCATAGGAGTTTTTCCTTTTCTATATATAAAATTTGCCATACTTGCTTTGCTGCTGTAAGTAGGGGCATAGCCAACTTGTTCTACAATAATTGCTTTTTCTGCTGGTGGAATTTGAGAACTTCTCTCATCTATTTTCCATTCCTGAATTGATTCAAACGAAACGGTATGGTCACCTGTTTTTAAAGTTTGTGTTTTCGTATTTTTAGGATTGGTTTTAGCTTCGGGTTCCGCTACTTTTTGCTCAACCGTTTTACCATCTCCACAAGAAAACAGCAATAAGGAGATGGTTGTGATTGCTGTAAATAAAAGGATTGTAGTTTTCATATTTTTTTATTTTTTAATGAATTTTTTTACCACTATATTTTCATTGGTTTCAATCTTTGCATAATAGATTCCTGGTGAAAGGCTAGAAACATCAACTTGGTTTTGATTAAATATTTTTTGGACTACCTGACCTGTTGTTGATATAATGCTGATAATTTGTGTGTTTAGGTTATTATCTAAAATATGGAGTACATCTTTTACAGGATTGGGGTAAATATTTATTTTTTCTAATGAGTAATCGGCAACGCCCATAGTCGTAGCATCCAACTTATAAAGTTCCTTACCAACAGAAGTTTGGTATTGGGCCATAAAGAATAATTCATCTTCAAAAAGGAAAAGATAATTTACAGATGTTGGTTCTTCATAAGTTGCCGGAGCAATTTTCACAGTACCGGCTTCTGTACCATCGGTTACCCATAAATGAGTGCTATTGCCATCGGCTGCCGTGAAATATAATTTATTATTATACACTGTAAAATTATCAGGAAAAGAACCTCCATAGTTTTGCGTGGTGGTATTGATGTCTTTTACCATATAGGTCCCAGCTTCGGTTCCGTCTGTAACCCAAAGTTCTTCAGCGTGTATGCCATCTGTTGCTTGAAAATAGACTTTACCATTAAACTCCATAAAATAACTTGGGCTCGAACCATTGTCATCCGGATAGATGTCTTTTACCATATAAGTTCCTGCAACAGTACCATCACTTACCCAAAGTTCTTCATAATGAACAGGGTCTTGTGCGGCAAAATACATTTTGTTTCCGCTTACATAAAAGTTGGAAGGATAACTGTCATTTGCTCCAGAAGCAATGTCAATGAAAAGTTGCGTTCCGGCTTCTGTACCATCCGTAACCCACAATTCATTGCCATTAATACCATCGCCTGCTTGAAAGTAAAGAAGTCCGTTAAATTCTGTAAAAAATCTGGGATAAGAATTTGAAGTGGCGTTGATGTTTTTGAGCATCACAGTTCCGGCGGTACTTCCGTCACTTACCCAAAGTTCTGTTCCATTTGTACCGTCATTGGCAGAAAAGTAAAGTTTGTTGTTATAAACGAAAAGCGAACTTACGGAAGCACTACCGTTTGGATTGATATCCTTTACTCTTGATGTCCCATTTGCATTACCATTAGACAACCAAAGTTCTTTCCCGATTACACCATCATCAGCAGTAAAAAACAAATGACCATCGAATTTGATAAGATTATCAGGCGTACTGCTTCCAGTCGGGTTAATATCTTTCACCATATAAGTCCCATTTTCAGTTCCATTTGAAAGCCAAAGTTCCCTGCCATTTACGCCATCATCTGCAACAAAATAGACTATATCCGTTCTGTTTAAGAATTTATTAGGAAAGCCATCACCTGAAGGATTGATGTCTTTTATTATATGAGTTCCTGATTCGGTTCCGTCACTAATCCAAAGTTCATCGCCATTCAGATTATCAATAGCTCTAAAAACAAAGGAATTATCCAAAAAAGTAAAATCTGATGGACTACTGTCTCCATTTGGGTTAATGTCTGCAAATAATTCGGGGGTTTGGGCAAAGGCACTTGTGCTTCCCAAAACAAGTGTTAGGATAAAAGTTATTGAACGGAGTAAAGTTTTTCTCATAATTTCTGAATTTTTATAAACTCGTTGTACAAGTTGTATGATTATGAAAGCAAAACTACTGACAACATTCAGTGCACTTTTCCCCCTAAAGGATGAATTTTGATATATGCTCTTATCTACAAATAAAATGAAACTGAAAAACCGGAAATCGAACCGGACAAAATTTTTAGAAGCTTTAAAAGAAAGCCATATTATAAAAATGGAAGAGCAGGGCGAAAGATAGAAGTAATATTCATTGGTAATGAAAGTTGATATGCTTTACAGAAACAGATTTTTGTTTATTTGCTGTGAGCTAACGAAAACATATTGAAAAACAAAGCAATAAGCATCGTTGCCAAATCATTACCTCACTTTTTTTCCAATCTTTATAAAAGCTTCGTGTTCAACCGATACAACGTTTTTCTGAAAATTTTAAAATAAAAAAACAGCCCATTCTTGGAAAACCAATGGTTCGGTTTCGCTCAGCAACCATTTTTATTTGGCAACTGTACTTCGGTCATTAATCGAAGCCTAAATGATCACCGCTAAAACTTCACGATCGCTCCTACCAAAAAGTTGATGGTTGCCTGTGGATAATAGCCCGCACCCTCAACCGTTGTAACTGTTCCCGGATTGCTGAAATCGTCATCATAGGTATAAAAATACCCATTGGAGATGTATTTTACGTTGAAAATATTGTTCACCAACCCTGAAAAAACTACTTCCTTTACCCAAGGAAGTGTGTCCAACGTGTAAACAATATTCAGGTCATTTATGAAATAGTTGTCCAATTTTGAAGCCTCGCTGTCAATATTGCCCATATACTGCTCGCCCACAAACTTTGAAAGAAAGCCCAATTGCAGTTTTTTAATGGGCGAATATTCAAGTATATTCCCAGCAACAACCGATGGAGAAAACGAAATATTTGTATTGCCTAAATTCACTAATTCTCCATCGCGAGAGGTTACAAAATCTATATTTTTATTTGTGCTCAAAGCTAAGTTTGGGAGGGTTCGCAAATTCTTCAAAAGTTGTATTTCTGCATCTACCTCTAGTCCCAAACGGTAACTTTTTCCACTATTTGTGCGTAATGGCGCCCCTACATCGTTCAACTCGCCGGAAAGCACCAATTGGTCTTTATAGTTCATAAAATAAACATTGGCATTTATCTTTGTTTTTTCCGTAGCAAAACGCCAGCCCAATTCATAATCGTCCAGTTTTTCTGGCGTAACGATTCCCTGTTCGTAATCGTTTCGGGAAGGTTCGCGGTGTGCTTTTCCGTAGGAGAAATAGAATTGATTTGAAAGATTCATTTTATAGGTCAATCCCGCTTTTGGATTTAAAAACGAATAATTTTCAGCTATATTCAAAGCCACCAAATCTGAAGTAATTCCCGAAGTTTTATAATTTAAAAAACGCCCCTGCAAATCGCCAAAAGCACTCCATTTTTCATCAATTCTATAAGTGGCTTTTGAAAAAACGGTAAATTCATTTTTCTTTCCATTTCCCTCGTAATAACGATCCCGAATTTCAGAATCGCTGGCATATCGCGCCCAGATTACTTCGCCGTAATGGTCGCCAGTATAAAAACTGTAAAAAACGCCGCCCGTAAAATCTATTGTATTGTTTTTGTAATTCACGTTTGCATTGGCTGCATAAAAATCGTTATCCAACCAACGCCTACGAATCAAATCCGTTGTGTTGATTGTATCGCCGCCTACTTCAACAGGTTCAAAACCGTAAGTTTCAAAATCCTCGTCTTCCTTATATTGCTCAAAATAACCTTCGCCTTTTGTGTAGTTTAAAGAAACATTGGTGCTCCAATTATTATTGAAACGCTGGTTCCACAGCAATTGATAGTGATCCTGTGCATAGTTGTCCACTTCGTTATCATAAAATTGGATGTTTCCGTTCTCATCGGTGTAGATTCCTACAGAATTAAAAGTTCTGTCGTTTTCAAGTTTTTCCGGATCTTCCAATCCGTTCCAAGATTGGTAAGTTTCTTCCCTTCCACCAAAAACCAAGGCTTTTATTAAGGTATTTCTATTTATAAAAGCGCCCTGAAGAAAATATGATTTCAAGTTAGAACTGGCCCGGTCGATATAACCATCAGATTGAATGGTTGACAACCTCCCCGCCACTTCAAAATGACCGGAAAGCAAGCCAGTGCTGAACTTGACGTTGTGTTTATGTGTGTTATAACTCCCAAAGGAATTTGCAATTTCGCCATAGGCTTCGTTTGAAACGGCGTCGCTCAACAAATTTAAACTCGCTCCAAAAGCGCCCGAACCGTTGGTTGAAGTCCCCACGCCCCGTTGCAGTTGCAGACTTTGTACCGAGGAAGTAAAATCGGGCAGATTCACCCAAAATGTGCCCTGGCTTTCAGAATCGTTATACGGAATTCCGTTCAATGTAACATTTACGCGCGAAGCATCGCTCCCGCGAACCCGAATGTAGGTGTAACCCACGCCGGCTCCGGCATCGCTGGTAGTAACTACCGAAGGCAGATAGTTGAGCATATACGGAACATCCTGCCCCAGATTGCGCTTTTCGAGCTCCTCCTTGTCGAGATTGGAGTGGGTAATCGGTGAATCTGCATCAACACGTACGGCCTGTACCAAAACTTCGTCCAGTGCTTCAATCTTTGTGGAATCCTTTGTTTTTTCTGGGGTTGTTTCCTGCGCGGATATGGAATTAAACAATGAACTGAAAACTGCGATAATCAATACCTTTTTCATCTGTCGATTTTATTTTTAGGTTAAGGTCAGATGGAATTCGCCATTAATTTTTTTTTGAAGTAAATCAAAATACGGAAATGGCGCATTTCATTCGTAAAAAATAATTTTATACGAATAAAAGGGGCGTTATTCTTGGTTCGCTATGTGGTTACATAAAAAAACCCTGAAAACATTGCGTCGCACAACATTACAGGGGGTTCCTATTTGTTCTCCCTTGGCGGCATTACCCGCCCAGGTTCTTTGGGTATAATCTCAGCCTTAAAAGCTAAAAGTTTAAAGAATTTTTGTTCTGAAAACTGTTACCTTAAAAAGCACCCCTTTGAGATGTGCGGCAAAGATAAATGGTTTAATCTAATTTAGGCGGTTTTCTATTCGCTTTTTTGAAGGCGTTTTCCTTTTTAGCCTTTAACCGCCTTTCAATCACGCTTTTTGAAGGTTTTGTTTTTTTTCGTGGCTTTGGCACTTTTAAATTTTGCTGAAGCAGTTCAATAAGTCTTTCAATAACGATTACTTTGTTTTTGTGCTGGCTTCGCGTTTCGCCACATTGTAACGTAATTATCCCTTCGGAAGATATTTTTGCAGGAATTTTAGCTTGAAGCCGTTCCTTCTCAATTTCTGAAAATGCTTCGGAAGTTTCCAAATTAAATGAAACCTCAACTTTTGAAGCCGTTTTGTTTACGTGCTGTCCACCCGGGCCACTACTTCGGACGGCCTTAAAACTCAATTCAGAAATTAAAACTTCGGCATTCATTATGGCTGGTGTACGGCATTCAAAAGATCATTCACCGTTTTTACCGGATTGAATGTTATAAGCGGCACCTCCACAAAAACGGTGTTCCAGTTTGCCATCGCGCCATTCCAAAGCCCGGGAAGTTCCAATGCCTTAATTGGTTTTCCGTTATAGGATTTATTCGAAATGAAACCAGCGTCGGGATCTGAGAATTGCAACAGATCATACTTTTCGCCTTTGTAATTTCGGATGCCGCAAACCAAATCAACCGGATTGAAGTGCGTTGCTTGCTCAACCAACGCATTTTGCTGTGGATTTTTTGTGTCAATTTGGCTCATTTCCACAATTTGATAGGAAAGGTTTCCGGTTTTATCTTTTATAAGGAAAGGTCCGCCACCTGGAGCGCCCGTATTTTCAACAACCCCACAAACTCGGATTGGCCGTTCCAGAATTTTTAAAATTTCCTCTTTATTTATAGCGGTATTCTTTATTAAAAATGCTTCGGAGATAAATGTAGCGGCTTCCTTTAAGATTTCTTCTGAAACATTTTTTGAGTGAAGTTTTTCAACAAAACCGAAGATTTTCTTTTGAAGCGAAAGCAATTTACCGGCAAGTACTTTTTTATGGAAGGCGATGGTCTCCACATAATTTTGCGAAACCACATTGTCAATATTTTTTATGAAAACGATATCTGCATCAACATCGTTCAAGTTTTCTAAAAGTGCCCCGTGACCGGAAGGGCGAAAAACCAAATCGCCGTTTTCGTCCAAAAACGCTTCATTTTCGGGCGTTGCGGCGAGGGTGTCTGTTTCCTTTTTCTGAAAGGAATAGGAAATGTTGAACTTTGCCCCTGTTCTTTTTTCAATAGTTTCCTGAATTTCTTCGTATCGCTTTTTGAACTTTTCCTCGTGCTCGGCAGAAACCGTAAAATGTAAATTTGCAACTCCCTTTGAAGTTGCATAAAATGCGGCTTCGAATAATTGTTCGCCAAAAGCAGTCACATAATTCTCACCATATTTGTGAAATGGAATGAGCCCTTTGGGCATGTTATTGAAATTTAAACCGGTTTCTTCCAGCATTTCCGTTACGAAGAAATAGTAGCGTTTTCCTTTTTCGAGATTTTCAAAATCGGGAAATTTCGCTTCCAATTTCTCTTTCACCAAAGAAGAAAAAGCAAAATTATCAATTGACCCAAAAAAGGTTTTCAAATTTTTATTCTCTTGTTTTTGAAGAAACGCATCAATGGCTCCATTTTTAAAATCATAATGCTCCAAAAATTGGTGCAGAAACTTGAACATACGGGTAGCCGCACCCGATGCCGGAACAAATTTCAGCAAATCGAGCGTGTCTTTTTCTGCTTCAAAAATCTTCGCAAAATCTTGTTGTTCTGTTTTTGAAAACACGGCTATCCCATTACCCGTTGAAGCTGGTTCTACCACATTTGCGAAAGGGATTCCTTCTTTAAAAATTTGCAACTGCCTTAACACTTTGGTCTCAGACAGCCCGTGATTGTGTATTTGTTGTAGGTTTTTTTCAGTAAACATGTTATTTCTTCTTCAGCAATGCGTCAATAATTTTGATGGCGTTTTCAAATCTTTCTTTTTTGTTTCCCTTTAAAATTTTATAGGGAAAATCGTGCTTTTTCAATTCGGCCTCGAAAATACGAAACATTTCCTCGCGGTTTTCGGGTCTGTCCCTAAGATCGTCTGCTTCCCAAGGTGTGTCAACATAGGTTAAAAGGTAGATGCTATACTTGTCTTTGGTTGCTTTGGTTTTTATTTCCGAAGGGCAGAATCCATTGTAATAATATTCGGAATAAACCTTTAATTCAAGCAAATTCGTATCACAAATCAACAGATTTTCAACCTTTTGCGCAGCTTCGTCTTCAAGTTGCAATTGACCTTTTGCAATGGGAATTAAATCTTTTTTTTCGACTAATTTCTTTTCAGAATCCCACTTTTTCTGAAGGTAATCACGCATAAATTCCGGCACCCATTGCGTCCTATAATGTTCCGCCAACTGTTCTGCGAGCGTAGTTTTTCCGGTTGATTCCGGACCGTACAATACTACTTTTATCAATTCAGCAGGCTGGTTTCGGGTATGTTTAGGTTTCTTTTCCAAGCGCGGTATCCGTAAATGGCAATAATAGTAAATAATAGGTATTGAAACGAAGTAAACACTAGCCCTTTATAAAGATAGAGCGGTACAGAAATTATGTCGCCAATAATCCAATAGATCCAATTTTCAAGTTTCTTTTTCGCCATAAGCCACATGCCCACGAAGAAAATGGCAGTAGTAATAGTATCTACGTAAGCCGTCCAGTTGTTCCATTTATCGAAATATTCATAAACTGCAAAAACGAAAATGAGTGTGGCCATAAAAATGTAGAAAGACTGTTTGTTTTCGGTTTTTGTGGCTCTGGTTATAGGGGTATAATGGGTTTCGTCCACTTTTCGTGTCCAAATATACCAGCCATAAATGCTCATTGCGAAATAATAGGCGTTTATCATCATATCGCCCAAAAGCCCGTAAACGGCGAGAATGTAAACAAAAATTGCTGTGCTTATAATTCCAGTGGGATACACCAAAATATTATCCTGCTTGCTAAACCAAACGCTCAAAAACCCAAAGAAAACACCAATGAGTTCCAAAACTATTAAATGTGTGGGAACTTCGGCGTATTGCGCAAAAAACCAATCAAAAATGGGGTTCATAGTCGCTGCGGTCCGATTTTACTATTTTTATGTAGAGCAACCCACGCTCCACGGCTTCCAAGGCTACTTTCATTTCCTTTTGAAGCAGGTTCATAACCACGTCATAATCACCGTAAACTTGTGTGCTCAGCGGATTTTCCAATACGGTAAGTCCGGAATTGCGCAGACTTTTAATAAAGTTGATTATGGCTGGTTCGTAATCGTCCTGTAAAGGTGTGAGGGTGAGTTCTACTGAAACTTTCATTTTTGAAATTTTTGTTTCAAAGTTACAATTATAAAAGTATTCTGTTTGCAGTGGCAGTTTTCAGTTTTGGAATTTGGCTTTTAAGATTTAGAATATAAATTCCCCCTTTGGGGGTTAGGGGGCTTCGTACACCGTTCCCATTACCATCATATCTGCTCCGGCATTGTAAGCAGCATTTTTTTGTGCGTCTGTTTTTATTCCGCCGCCAACAATTAAAGGGATGTTGATTGCTTTTTTTACTTCGGAAATGATCTCGGGTTTTACGGGAAACTTTGCCCCACTGCCCGCTTCCAGATAAATAAGTTTTGCGCCCATAAATTGTCCGGCTAACGCTGTATGCACAATCGCTTCACTATTTTTCTGCGATAGCGGTTCTGTATTTGTCACTTTGGAAACTGCGGAATCATTTCCGCCATCAATCAAAATATAACCAGTTGCAATAATTTCCAAAGTTGAATTCTTCAATTTTGAAATAGATTTTATCTGCTGTCCAACTAAATATTCAGCATTTCTTCCAGAAAGCAAAGTCAAAAACAAAAGCGCATCGGCAAACGGCGTAATGTGCGAATGGTCGCCAGGAAATAGAAAAATCGGGAGGCTTGTTTCAGCTTTTAAAGCTTTTACCGTGGCTTCGGTTTCACCATTGGCAACAGTGCTTCCACCTACAAAAAGGTGAGTGGTTTCCTTCGGAATTTTTTTTAGAAATGATTTTGTTTCAGAAATATCGAATTTATCGGGGTCAATCAAAATGGCAAGCTGCTTTTCCTTTTCGGCAACCGATTTCAGAAGATTTTTATAAAAATTTTCTTCCATTTACTATTTTTCAGAAATAAGTGCATAGGCACAGGTAAATTCTTCAAATTCCAAAAAATCCACATTGTATTTTTGTTGTTTGCCCCCATAGGTTACGGTAGCAGTAGTTTTGGTTTCATCGAGCATAAAATCTTCCACATAAATATGCTCCAAAAAGCTTACCCCTTTTTCGGCAAAACTTTTATACAAAGATTCTTTAGCGCACCAGACAATCGTTAGCTTTCGCATTAAAGCATCTTCATTTGCAAAAATCTTATACGCTTTTAAAGGGGTGAATTTATGGGCAATACGTAAAATTTTATGACGTTGCATTTCGATGTCAATCCCCACTTCTATATCACTAATAATTATCGCCGCAAAGTTGAAAGAATGCGTAATGGAAATATGCTTATCGTCCGTTAAATGAGGTTTCCCATGTTCATCATAATATAAATCATGATCTGTATATCCTTCCAAAGCCATCAAATGCCGAATACTCATAAAACCGCGACGGTGCAGGTCGCTTTTCATATTTGAAACCCTTGAGGCACATCTTGAGGTAAGATCCACACCCTCTGAAAGCGTTTCAAAAGACTCTTCAATCTTCCAAATGAAGACTTTAGTGTTGGGATTTACTGTTATAGTTTTGTAAAGTGGCATAAACTTTTAAAGGATATTGTGTACTTTTGCGGACTGAAAAACAGAAATTATTTTTAACAAATGCCCACTTTTGAGGGTATAAATATAACAAATATGTCAACGAAAACTATGCCTTATACGGCGTTTAAAGTAAAAGATATTTCCCTGGCAGACTGGGGAAGAAAGGAAATTGAGCTTGCCGAAGCTGAAATGCCGGGACTTATGAGCTTGCGTGAAGAGTACGGAAACGAGCAGCCTTTAAAAGGTGCGCGCATTGCCGGATGTCTCCACATGACCATCCAGACTGCAGTACTTATTGAAACTTTGAAAGCCTTGGGCGCTGAAGTTACTTGGAGCTCTTGCAACATTTTCTCTACCCAGGACCACGCTGCCGCTGCAATTGCCGCTGCTGGAATTCCAGTATATGCTTGGAAAGGAATGAACGAGGAGGAATTTGACTGGTGTATTGAGCAAACCCTTTTCTTTGGGGAGGACCGCAAACCGTTGAATATGATTCTTGACGATGGTGGCGATTTAACAAATATGGTTTTGGACAAATATCCAGAGCTTGCCGCTGGCGTAAAAGGTATTTCTGAAGAAACTACCACGGGCGTTCACCGCCTTTACGAGCGCATGAAAAAAGGTACGTTGCCCATGCCGGCAATCAATATTAACGATAGCGTTACCAAAAGTAAATTCGACAACAAATACGGTTGCCGTGAAAGCGCCGTGGATGCAATCCGCCGCGCAACCGACGTGATGCTTGCCGGAAAACGCGTGGTTGTTTGCGGTTATGGCGATGTTGGTAAAGGAACTGCCGCTTCTTTTAAAGGTGCTGGAAGTATTGTTACAGTTACCGAAATTGACCCCATTTGCGCATTACAGGCCGCAATGGACGGGTACGAAGTGAAAAAATTGGAAACCGTGGTTGGCAATGCAGATATTGTAATTACAACTACTGGAAACAAGGATATTGTTCGCGGCGAGCATTTTGAAGCGATGAAAGATAAAACCATCGTTTGTAACATTGGGCATTTTGATAATGAAATTGCTGTTTCTTGGTTAAACAAAAACCACGGAAACACAAAAGTTGAAATCAAACCACAGGTTGATAAATACACAATCGACGGAAAAGACATCATCCTTTTGGCTGAAGGCCGTTTGGTAAATCTTGGTTGTGCCACTGGCCACCCAAGTTTTGTGATGAGCAACAGTTTTACAAACCAAACTTTAGCACAGATCGAACTATGGAAAAATGGTGAAAACTACGAGAACAAAGTATATATGCTTCCAAAGCATTTGGATGAAAAAGTAGCGAAACTGCACCTTGAAAAAATTGGGGTTGAATTGACCGAACTTCGCCCAGACCAAGCCGAATATATTGGCGTAGAAGTTGAAGGGCCGTTTAAGCCTGAGTATTACAGATATTAAAATCGAAATGTCACCCTGAGCGCAGTCGAAGGGTTTTCTAAATATTTAAACCCTTGTCCCGAAATTTCGGGATGGGGGTTTTTTGTTGTGAATAAATTCCAAAATATTTTATACAGAATTCAATTCTGTTTGGATATAAAAATATATATTTATAACCATATATAATGTTGCGTAACATGGTTATAAAAGAATATTATTCTGTTTCAGAAGCTGCTGAAATTTTAGGAAAAAATCCCGAAACCCTTCGTAGGTGGGATAACGACGGAAAGCTTGAAGCCGTCCGTGAACCTATGAGTAATTATAGAGTTTACAAAAAAGAGCAGTTAGAAATTTTTCCGGAATTCAAATCATATTTTGACAAAGTTGATGAAGGTAATTTTGTTGAACCGCTTAAAGATTTTTCGGTATTGGAACTTTTTGCCGGCGCAGGCGGTCTTGCAATTGGAATGGAACAAGCAGGTTTAAATTGTAAAGCCTTAAATGAAATTGACAAATGGGCTTGCCAGACTTTGAGAGAAAATCGTCCAAATTGGAATGTGATTGAAGGCGATATCCGGGAAATGGATTTTTCTGAATTTATGAATAACGTTGATGTAGTTACAGGCGGTTTCCCTTGTCAAGCTTTTAGTTACGCAGGGAAAAAATTAGGATTGGAAGATGCCAGGGGAACACTCTTTTATGAATTTGCACGAGCGGTAAAAGAAACGCAGCCTAAAATCTGCATCGGTGAAAACGTTCGAGGACTTTTGAGCCACGACAACGGAAAAACATTGGACGGAATGATTTCCATTTTAGATGAAATTGGTTATAATGTGGTTTCGCCAGTTAGGGTTTTAAAAGCCATAAATTATAATGTTCCGCAAAAACGCGAACGATTGATTTTGGTTGCAATACGAAAAGATATAAATATTGAATACGAATATCCAAAACCATTTTCAGAAATTTATAATTTAAAAGATGCGCTTAAAAAAGGAACATTATTTAATTCAAACGTTCCAAAATCCAAAGGCGCAAAATATCCACAACACAAAATAGATGTTTTGGATTTAGTTCCACCAAAGGGTTATTGGAGAGATTTACCGCTTGATATTCAAAGGGAATATATGCAGAAAAGTTTTTTCTTGGGCGGAGGGAAAACTGGAATGGCACGAAGAATTGGTTGGGACGAACCTTGTTTAACATTAACTTGTAGCCCCGCACAAAAACAAACAGAACGTTGCCATCCCGATGAAACGAGACCTTTTACCGTACGGGAATATGCAAGAATTCAAACTTTCCCTGACGATTGGAAATTTGAAGGTTCCGTTTCACAACAGTATAAACAGATTGGAAATGCAGTACCTGTAAATTTGGCGAAGGAAATTGGGTATTCTATCGTGAGGTTTTTAAATAACTATGAAAAAGCATCAGGAGGAAAAGTTTCTCGAATTTCTTCTGCTAAAGCTGAAATTGTTTCCTTAAGCACTTGAGTTCCGTCAATTTCCAATGCAACTTCTCCAATTGAATTGGTTAGTTCAAAATAAAAGTTATCTTGACCCGTAAGACGATGCCAAAATTCTTTTCCTACTATTACTGGAAATTCTTTATTTACATTTTTGTAATGTGTACTCAATTCACTAGGCTGTCCGTATATAACACCAACAACCATATCAGATAACCTTATGTCTAGATTGTTGGTTCGGGCAAGATTTTTTACTGTAGTAAAATGATCAATAACCGTCTTTACATCATCTTTGTTAATTGTATTTGGACCAGCTTTTATTTGACAATATTTTTTTCTATTATCCAAGGCGTCAATAAATTCTATATCTATTCCTTGGACAACCGAACCCATCATTCCTTCAAACAATTCAGAAATCATTTTTTGAGCTTTGTTTCCAAAAGTAGTATTAATTGAAGTTCCTAATAATCTTGGATAGATTAACGCTTTTGCAAAACTTTCAGGACTAGATTTACCTTCAAGAAAATTTGCTAAGTAAGCCAGTAAAAAAGGATTTAAATTATATGATTTAAGAGAACCGGCTCTTTTTGTAGCTCCTTCAAGATGGGAATTAACAATTTCATTTCTAAAAAATGTTTTAGCATTTCTTAAGATTTGAATTCTTTGATTCTCATTCATTATTACTAATTTTAAAGTGATGTCAATCAATTACGAAGATAACAAAATAAAAGTCCCGCGTTTTAACGAAGCATCCGGTTTCTACACCACGAAAAAGCGCTCGGAAATAATGGGCAAAATTCGTGGGAAGAATACAAAACCGGAACTTCTTTTCAGAAAAACACTTTGGAAAAAAGGCATCCGGTATCGGGTTGACAGCAAAAAACTTCCCGGAAAACCAGATGTTTCCATCATAAAATACAAACTTGCCATTTTTATTGACGGCGAATTTTGGCACGGCTACAATTGGCCGGAACGAAAGGAAACTTTAAAAAGCAACCGTGGCTTTTGGATTCCAAAAATTGAACGGAATATGCAGCGTGACCGCGAAGTAAACCACCAACTCGAAGAAATGGGATTTACCGTTTTTCGTTTTTGGGCCAATGAAATAAAACATAATTTAAACACATGCATCAACGATGTTTTGGTGTACATAAATACAGGACAGAATGATTAATTCCAAACTCCCGAATATAGAAACTTCCATCTTCGCCAAAATGAGCAAAATGGCGGCAGAGCACAACGCACTAAACCTTTCGCAAGGA
>JAGQYY010000056.1 GCA_020435825.1 Aequorivita sp. | reverse complement strand
TTGAAGAACCCTCAGACAAAACACTACTGCTTTTATTAACCGAAAAGGAGGAGCAAATAATTACAACCATCCGTTCACGCTGCCAGAAATTAACTTTCCCATTGCTGTCTGAAGCCGATATTGCGGAAAGTTTGATTAAAAACCTTCAAACAAAAGAAACATTAGCTTTCAAAACGGCCCGAAGAGCACGAGGTGATTACAACAAAGCACTGCAGTTATTGGGCGAAACCGGCGAAGATGAAGTTTTTGAGAAATGGTTTATAAGTTGGGTGCGTACCGCTTTTAGAGCAAAAGGAAATAAAGCCGCAATAAACAATTTATTGGATTGGAGCGATGAACTTGCCGCGCAGGGAAGGGAAACGCAAAAAAAATTTCTCTTATATTGTATTGAGGTTTTTAGACAAGCACTTTTAAAAAATTACAACGCAGATACTCTTTTATTTTTTGAAGCAAAAGATGCGTCCTTCTCGCTGCCAAAATTTGCACCTTTCGTCCATCAAAATAATATTTTTGAAATCAATTCAGCTTTAGAAGATGCTTCCTATCATATTGAGCGAAATGGAAATGCCAAAATAATTTTTACGGATCTTTCCATAAAATTAACTCGACTAATTCACAAACCAGAATTAGCATAATCAATTTTTATAGTTTTTAAATTAAAATAGAAAAACCCTATGTTAAACCGGTCTTTTTAATTTGTTTTCCCGAATAATTTTAAAACAGGCGGGGGAAATCTTCATTTTTAGCGCTAAACGCCTTAAAAGAGCTTAAATCTGCTCAATTTAGTTTTCTGAAGCAATAAATGTGTGAAGAATATTCTTTTGTATGTTTTGCTTTCAAATTAGATTTTAAACCTATCCAAATCGCTCTTAGGGAAAATTTGTTTCCTGTTTTATATTTCTCAGAGAGTAAACTCACGTAAAAAGAATCAAAAATCATTGGTTCTGTTTTTTCAAGTTCAAAACTCTCAGCAAAAAAATTTTTAATTGATTCCTTTGAAAAATGCCAAAGGTGTCGGGGCACATCAAAAGCTGCCCAAAATTTTCCGTAATGCTCTGCATCAAAGCTTTTGAAATTAGGAACCGCAATAATTAAAATTCCCCTCGGTTTCACCAAAGCTGCTAATTTTAAAATCGTTTCTTCCAAATTTGGAATGTGTTCCAAAACATGCCAAAGTGTAACCACGTCAAATTGTTTTCCTTCAAAATCATTTAAAGAAGATTTCAATTCAATTTTTTTTTTCAGAGCCAATTTTGCGGCATTTTCATTTGGTTCCGTCCCGTGAACCTGCCAGCCTTTTTCTTTTGCAGCTTTTAAAAAATCTCCTGTTCCAGCGCCAATGTCTAACAAAGAACCGATGCCTTTGTTCTGATCAAAAATCAATTTTGTTTTCCTCTGAAGTGACCACTTTTTCACTAGTTGATAGAGGCGGGAAAACAATCCGCGATTTTCATCGGTATGCGAAATGTATTCTTGGCTTTCGTAATATTTAGAAAGTTCTTCCGCTTTTGGCTGCGGAAATGTTTTTAGAAAGTCCGAATCGGGGTCATAAACCAACTCAAATGATTCATCTGAAACTAAGTAATCTTTTACGGATAAATATTTTTTTTCGTGATTTTGCAAGGATAAAAGATTGGTTATTTAAAAAAATAGTAAATGTTCCACGTGAAACAATGATGCTAACGCCCCATATATACTAGCAGAACGGAAACATCATTTGGAGAAACACCGCTAATGCGGGATGCTTGTGAAATTGTGGCCGGTTTAATTTTTGTGAGCTTTTCTCTGGCTTCATAAGAAAGTGATTTCAGTTTTGAATAATCAAAAGAAGCGGGAATTTTTAATCCTTCCAGCCTGTTCAATTTATCCGCATTATTCTTTTCCTTATCAATATATCCTGAATACTTAACTTGAATTTCGGCTTGCTCGATCATTTCAGTATCCAAACTATGTATATCTATATAATCCCTTACAGAAGAAATTGTTTTCATATCCTCCATTGTAACTTCAGGACGAGAAAAGAATTTAAAAATTTTATCACTTTGATCAACTAAGGCAGAATTCCTCAATTCAAAAATAGGATTGATTTCTTCGGGAGCGGCACTGGTTTCTTTAAAAAATCGAACAAAAGCATCTGACTTTTCTTTCTTTTCCTCCATTTTCCGCATTCTATTTTCACTAGCCAAACCAATTTCAAATGCTTTCGGTGTTAATCTGAAATCTGCATTATCTTGGCGCAATAAAGTTCTATATTCTGCTCGCGAAGTAAACATTCGGTATGGTTCTTCCGTTCCTTTAGTAATAAGGTCGTCTATTAAAACGCCAATATAGGCTTCGTTTCTTTGAAGTATAAACGGTTCTTTTTCGTGAACTTTTAAGTGTGCATTTATGCCTGCCATCAATCCCTGTGATGCCGCCTCTTCATAACCTGTGGTGCCATTAATTTGTCCCGCAAAGTATAAGCCTGAAACCAATTTTGTTTCCAGTGTGTGCTTTAATTGTGTCGGTGGAAAATAATCATACTCGATAGCATATCCGGGACGAAAAAATTTTACATTTTCAAAACCGGCAACTTGCCGTAAAGCTTTAAATTGGATGTCTTCGGGCAGGGAAGTAGAAAATCCATTTATATAATATTCAACAGTATCCCATCCTTCTGGTTCAACAAAAAGCTGGTGTCTGTCCTTATCTGCAAATCGATTTATTTTATCTTCAATGGATGGGCAGTATCTTGGGCCAAGACTTTGTATTGAACCATTAAACATTGGCGATCTATCAAAACCTTCACGCAAAATATTATGAACTTCCAAACTGGTATAGCTCATATGACAAGATCTTTGATTTTTTAATGGAGTTGTTTCGTCAGAATATGAAAATTTTTCAGGAATTTCATCCCCTGGCTGTTCTATCATTTTTGAAAAATCCAAAGAACGGCCATCTACCCTTGGCGGGGTTCCCGTTTTCATTCTACCTGCGTCAAATCCCAAATCAATTAAATCCTGGGTTATTCCAGTTGAAGCTTTTTCTCCTGCACGACCACCTCCAAATTGTTTTTCGCCAATATGGATTAAGCCATTCAGAAAAGTTCCATTTGTCAGCACAACGCTTTTCCCTTTTATCTCTAATCCAAGAGAAGTCTTAACGCCTCTAATCTTTCCATTTTCAACAATAATACCTGAAATCATTTCTTGGTAAAAATCGAGATTAGGGGTTTGTTCCAACATCAATCTCCACGTTTCAGCAAAACGCATTCGGTCACTTTGAACTCTTGGGCTCCACATTGCAGGCCCCTTTGATTTGTTGAGCATTTTAAACTGAATAGCGGTTTTATCAGAAACAATGCCGCTGTAACCGCCCATTGCATCTATTTCACGAACAATTTGGCCCTTGGCAATACCACCCATTGCTGGGTTGCAACTCATTTGAGCAATTGTTTGCAAATTCATTGTAACCAACAAGGTTTTTGAACCCATGTTTGCCGCCGCCGCCGCCGCTTCAGAACCAGCGTGACCCGCGCCAACAACTATTACATCATACTCTTTTGGAAACATAAATTATTTTAATTGTTCCACGTGGAACATTTGCGATTTTCTATTTTTTTGGGGTGCAAAATTACAATAAATAACTAATTTTAAAGCAACTATGTTTTGGAATTAAGAAATTGATAGCCTTCTGAGGGATTCCTCTTCTTTTTGTCGCATTATTCTTTCTTCAGAATCACTTTTATCTTTATAACCGCAAAAGTGAAGGACTCCATGAATCATTACTCGGTGCAATTCATCCTTAAAATCAGTTTTGTAATAAATGGCGTTTTCAGCAACGCGTTCAACGGAAATGTATATTTCACCGTTAATCATTTTTCCAATATTGTAATCAAAACTAATAACATCAGTCAAGGTGTCATGATTCAAATATTCTATGTTTAATTTGTGCAAATATTCATCATCACAAAAAACATAAAGTAATTCCCCCAATTCATATCCTTCAGAAATTATGGTTTCCGAAATCCATTTTTGTAATTCTACTGATTCGTTTAATTGAAAATCAGTTTCAAAATTAAATTCAATCATTCGCTTTCCTTAAAATATTCCTGAACCTTGTTTTTATAATCTTGGTGCAAAGGTAAAGCCTCTCTGTTCAATATTTCGGTAGTGTTGAAGTATTTTTTTATCTCCTCTGGAGAAAGCCGTGTATTGTTTTGAAAATCTTTTTTATTTGTACGGGACTCCCTTCTGCTCTCCTTTCCTTGTTCTAGATCAGCTTTATCAAGTTTTAGTAACTCATATTTAAGGTTGAGCATCTGCTGTAAGGTGTTCTCATTAAAACCTTTGTCCAATAATTGTTGTTCAATACCTTCCATTTTTTTTAACAAATCCCCTCCTTTTCCATTTAGACCCTCTTTACTTAATCTATTTTGAAGTTGATTGCGGAGATCTTGTTGCTGCTTAAAAATTTCAAAAAGCTCTTCGTTTAATTCTTCACTATTACCGTTACCATCTTTGTTATCTCCGTTTTCATTTCCATTTTTTCCATCTCTTCCGTTCTCTCCATTTTCGCCATTGCCGTCACCATCGCCTTCACCTTCTCCCTCGCCTTTAGAGCCCTTTTCCCCTTTCTTCATTCCCTCTTTCATTTTTTCACTAAGACTTTGTTGCTTCTCAATAATATCAGGTAATTGAAATCCGCCTCCGCCAGAACCTGGCATTGGTTTTCCTTTTCCTGAGCCCGACCCCATTGACATTGCCATCTGCATTTGCATATTGCTCAAAATATCACTCAACATTACTGCCAAGTCATTGGCTCCTGTTATTGTATATTGTTGATTACCAATGCCTTGTCTTGATTGATTTTGTGCCAATCGCTCTAAAGATTTGTCAATATTGTATTGAATTTCAGTTAAGGAAGTGTTTATTTGTGAACCAATCATAGGTTGACGGAGCGAAAGCGCAAAAATACTGTCGTCTATGTGTTCAAAATTGGTTTTAAGATCATTTTGAATATTTAATTTCTTTCCAAATATTGGATTGCCGTATTCAATTTTTTTGAAAATTTCCATCAAATCTTCTTGTTGAAATGAAAAAACAACAAGATTATCCACAATCTGCCGAAGCATTTTAGCATCTTCCTCAATAGATTCCATTTGCCCAGATTTCATCTGCATCTGCATTGCCTTGCTCATCTGTTTCATTTTTTGGCCAGCTTTCTTTTGATTATTTCCGGCCTCACTAGGTTTTTGTTCTTCAAGTTTATCCGTTGCCTTTTCCTGTTCTTGATCAATCTGTTGCTCGGTTGGTTTATCTTCAGGAATATCTATTGGTTTATTTAAACCTTCGTTCTCCTTTTGCAGTTCGTCCATCTGCTTTTTGTACTCTTCAAACTTTTCGTTTAATTCTTCTTGGGCTTCTTTAGTGTTTTCATCTTCAGACTTATCTGCAAGCTTTTCTTGCTCCTCGCCCAATTCATAAAGCTCCTCAGCTAATTTTTCAGCTTTCTTTTCTACGTAGTATCTTTTGGTTAACTCTAGTAATTGTTCAAGATTTTTTTCTTGATTTTTATTTTGCTTTGAAAGCTTTTCAAGCTTCTCGGTCAACTCCTCTTTTTGGATTTTATCTTGAAGCTTCTCAAGTTCATCCAACAATTTTTCATTCTTCTTAAGTTGTTCCTCATTTTCTTCCAATCGTTTTTCAAGCTCTTCCTTAAAAGGATCCTTTTCTTCATTTTCAGGTTGAAAATTTTGAAGCTCTTCTTTCATTTCTTTTGAAAAATTCTTCATCATTTCCTCTTGTTGCTTTTGGCGCTGTAAGAAATTTTCCAACTTCTTTTTATCGTTATAGTTGAGTTCGTTCTTCTCTTTCTGGGTACGTGAAAGTTCTTCGAGCGTTTGTTTTTGATCTTTAAATTCCTCTAAAGATTTGTCCAGCCCCTTTATTGCGTTTTGTTGATTTTGAAGTTGTTCTTTTTCCAGCTCATCCTTCGTAAGTTTTCTGAAGGAATATACTCCAGATTTGGAGGATTTGTAGTTATGAATAGCGTCATTATCAAAGACCTCAAAATAATATTCATACGAAACGCCTTCATCCAAAACTAGATTTCCAGGAAAAGAATAAGTGAATTGATCAAAATTTGTCTTACTAAGTGGAAGCGGCTGTGTTTTGGCCTGCTCTTCATCGCCTTCGGGAAAATAGACCAATCGAAGCTTTGTAAGCCCATAATCGTCCGAAACTTGGCCCAAAAAGAAAACCCGTTGTGTATTTGTGCTGTCCTGTTTGGATTGTACATCAATTTCCGGATACTGATCTTTTACCACATTTAGTGTGAATGCGAGGTTTTCATAATCCTTCAGTTTTTTGTTGGAAGTTGTAATGGAGTAATCAAGTTTGCTATAAATTCCTCTTTCAAAATTGAAGTTTTCGCCTTTTGAAATAAATGAAAAAGAAGTATCAGCAGTCTTTAATGTAACTGCATCGGTATTTTTAGTTGCTACATTCCATTTTACCCTTGTTCCTTCGGGAATAGTGGCGTTTCCGGTACTTTTTAAGATTTCGTCCCTTTTCCCTGTATAGGAAGGATAATCCAAGACCATTTCGAAATTGAGCAATGAAGGGGTTTTTATAACATCCAACGTATATTCCCGGGAAGTCACTTTATTTGCCTTTAAACTGAAATCGATAGATTCCAAAGGCTGCTGAAAGGTATATTCAAAAAAACCTGGTGCGGTTTGCTGTAAATAATATGTTTCCCCATTATAATTGATGCTCGCGTTTTCGGGAATTGCAGTGCCTTCGGTTCTAATTTTTAAATTGAAAGGTTTGCTTTCAACTGCATTTAAATCATCGTTCATCACGATGAAAGAAAAAGGCGCGGGCGGTTCAAAGGCAGTATCATAATGCACTACGCGTTTGTAACTGCTCGAAAAAATATCCATTCCGCCCAAAACACTGAAAAGTAAAAACACCAAAACAGGAATGGCCGCGTATTTCAAATATTTTGCGTTCTTTTTAAAATTTACTGCGCTTTTAAAAGGAATTGGTTGTAATTCAGTAGCTTTTTGGTCGATACTAGCTGCGAGCAATTCACTCTCGCGCTGGTTTTGGTTTAGCTGAATTACGTTGAGCAGTTTATCATTTACCTGAGGAAAATGGTTTCCGATTATTTTTGAAGCTTCTTCATAATCTATTCCTTTTTGAAGTTTGAAGAGTTTCGCAAGCGGAAAAGCGATAAACCGAACAAACAAAGCCAATTCAACAAAAACAAAAGCCCAAAAAAGAATACGTCTCCCCAACGGATTTAGCCAAAGGAAATACTCGACAAGCAACGTTATCAACAAATACAATAGCCCAATGGCGAAGAAAAGGATGGCTCCTTTTATAAGCTCGTTGGTGTAGTATTTCTTAATAAATTCCTCCAGTTTTTGCTGGATGATGTTGAAAGTGCTCATAGTTTTTATTCCTTCTTTTGAAAACTTCTAAAATACAATAATATTTTGTGCTTACCACGCCACAAATATTGCTCCAAAAAAAAAGAAAAACAGCACTCCCCAATAACTTTAAAATGCGCTTTCAGAATTGTACCTTTGCCCCTTCACAAAAAGAATGCAGATTATGTCTCAAAAAGTTCGGGTGCGTTTTGCTCCCAGTCCAACAGGGCCTCTACATATTGGTGGTGTTCGCACCGCTTTGTTCAATTATTTATTCGCAAAAAAACACGGTGGCGATTTTTTATTGCGAATAGAGGATACTGACCAAAATAGATATGTAGAAGGCGCCGAGGCATACATTGTTGAAGCTTTAAATTGGCTAAACATTCCTTTTGATGAAGGTCCGGGCAAAGAAAAAGATTGTGGCCCCTACCGCCAAAGCGAACGCAAACACCTGTATAAGCAATACGCAGATGCGTTAATTGAATCTGGAAATGCGTATTATGCGTTTGATACTTCCGAAGAACTTGACGCGCACCGAAAAGACCACGAAGCAAAAGGTAAAACCTTTATTTACAATTGGCACAACCGTTTAAAACTGAAAAATTCCTTGGTTTTTTCTGCGGAAGAAACGCAGCAGAAAATTGCGAATGGTGAAGAATACGTAATCCGTTTTAAATCGCCCGAAGATGAAACCCTTCATTTAAATGATATCATCCGTGGCGAAATGCAGGTGGAAACAAATATTCTCGACGATAAGGTCCTCTTCAAGAGCGATGGAATGCCAACCTATCATTTGGCAAATATCGTGGACGACCATTTAATGAAAATAACTCACGTTATTCGTGGTGAAGAATGGTTGCCGTCATTGGCACTTCACGTTTTGTTGTATCGTGCTTTTGGCTGGAATGCGCCACAATTTGCACATTTGCCTTTAATTTTGAAACCTAACGGCAACGGGAAACTCAGCAAACGCGATGGCGATAAAATGGGTTTCCCGGTATTTCCCTTGGAATGGAAAACTTCGGAAGGAGATCTTTTCTCAGGCTATCGCGAGGATGGTTATCTGCCAGAAGCGGTTGTAAATATGCTCGCCTTTTTAGGCTGGAATCCCGGGACCGAGCAAGAAATTTTCAGTTTGGAAGAATTGGTTTCTACTTTTGAATTGGAAAGAGTTCACAAAGCGGGTGCAAAATTCGATCCCGAAAAAACAAAATGGTTTCAGCATCAATATTTTCAAACCTTAGGTATTGAAAAAATAACAGATCTGTTTATTGGAAATTTTAGTGAAGACGACAGACTTGATTATTTGTCTATTAGAATTCCGGACAAAGAAGCATTTCATTCTTTTGAAGAGTTTTCGAGAGAAAAAGTAAAAAGAATTCTACATTTAATAAAAGAACGAGCCGCTTTTGTATCAGATTTATGGGAAAACGGAAATTATTTCTTTATCGCACCACAAAGATTTGATTCAGCCAATTACAATAAAATTTATACTACCGAAGCCGAAATATTAATGGACAAATTCAAAAAGTTTTTGGGAAACATCGAAGACTTTTCTACAGAAAATCTATCAGAGCAAATAAAAGGATGGATCACTTCAGAAAATATCGGCTTTGGAAAAGTGATGATGCCGCTCCGATTGGCACTTGTTGGTGAAATGAAAGGTCCGGATGTTTTTGATATTCTTTCCATATTAGGAAAAGAGGAAAGCATTTCCCGAATTGAAAAAGCAATTGATTTTATTGGTTAAAAATAAATTACTCCAGAAACTATAATTGTGGAGCTGTTTCCCTTAAAGTCGTCATTTTCCAAATCATTTCCATTCAATCCACCCAATATATTTGTAAGGCCATATTGATACTGTGCGCTTATTCTAAAATGCTCCAAACCTGTGGTAAGGCCAGCGGCAAGGCGAACGTTAAATCTGGAAATATCTTGAATATCCTTCGCGGTTAGTTCCTGATAACCTGTTAAAATATAATCTTCATATTCGTCTCTATCAAGTTTCATTTTTCCATTTATGCTGAAAACTGGTCCAAACTCAATGCTCAAATGTTTCATAACAATGTTATAGCTTCCCAAAAAATTGATCTGAGCGCCTTGAATGGTGTAACTAATATTTTGAGTGTCGCCCCCTAGACTTCCTTCAACACCAACAGACGAATTTTGAAAGCTCAATCCATAAACTAAATCAAAGTCATTTCTGAAAGCGCCACGGGTAGTAAAACCAGCGGTAAAACCCATTTCTTGTTTGGTTACCAAATCATCTGTCTGAATATCAAAAAAAGATATTCCGCCCTGGATCCCTAAAAAATTATAGCCTTCATAGTTACGTTGGGCAAAAGTTTGTTGAAAAAAGAAAAGACAAAAGGAAGCAAAAATTACTTGTTTAAAATTCATAGTCGGGGATATGTTTAGGGTGTGAAAATAGGTTTTATTTTTTGTATCTTCCACAACGTTTAATCATTAATATTTAAAATTATGGGTGGGTTTATTTTTGTGCCACTATTGATTGTTGGTTTTTTTATTCTTTTAGCAAGTTTTTTTACGGTAAAACAGCAAACCGCTGCAATAGTAGAACGCTTTGGAAAGTTTCAAAGTATAAGACATTCTGGATTGCAGTTAAAAATTCCTTTGATAGATAGGATTGCAGGCCGTATAAATTTGAAAATACAGCAGTTGGATGTAATTGTTGAGACAAAAACAAAGGATGACGTTTTTGTTAGACTGAAAATTTCGGTACAATTTCAAGTGCTGGAACAGAAGGTTTATGATGCTTTTTATAAACTTCAAAACCCCCATGATCAAATTACATCATATGTTTTTGATGTAGTTAGGGCAGAAGTTCCAAAAATGAAACTCGATGATGTTTTTGAAAGAAAGGACGACGTTGCAATAGCAGTAAAATCAGAATTGAACGAAGCTATGAGCACTTATGGTTACGACATTATTAAAACGCTCGTTACAGACATTGATCCAGACGTACAAGTTAAGGAAGCAATGAATAGAATTAACGCTGCCGAACGTGAAAAAGTAGCTGCAGAATTTGAAGCGGAAGCAGAGCGAATTAAAATAGTTGCTAAAGCGCGAGCAGAAGCAGAAAGCAAGCGTTTGCAAGGACAGGGGATTGCAGATCAGCGACGTGAAATTGCACGTGGCCTGGAAGAAAGCGTGGATGTTTTGAATAATGTAGGTATCAATTCTCAGGAAGCCTCTGCGCTAATCGTTGTAACACAACATTATGATACGCTGCAATCCATTGGTGAAGCAACCAATACAAATCTTATTCTTTTACCAAACTCACCACAGGCCGGTAGCGATATGCTGAACAATATGATCGCTTCCTTTGTAGCCAGCAACCAGATTGGTGAAGAGATGAAAAAGCAAAATATTGAAAAAGGGATTGTGCCAAAAAAGAGGCCGAAGCGCCAAGCTCCACCAAGAGCAGATGAAGGGGATGATTTAAATTATTGATTCCGTATAGTATAATACAAAAGCCCTCTTGAAATTTCAGAGGGCTTTGTTTTTTTTGACAATCAATCAAAGTTCAGTAACAATTAAGAGACGCTACTCATCTTCATAATCTTTCTTTTTCACTGTTTTGATTCCTAATAATTTGTCCACAACTTTTAATACAAAGGTCTTTTTTATGATTGCTCCTAATGTTTCCGCAATCAAATTTATTGGGGAAAAAGTCTCACTAATAGCTTCTTTGCTTTCGTTCAGCCCCAGTTTCACTTCTTCAAGGGCAATCTGGGATTTTAAACGAAGGTATTTCAAATCTCTATCTATTTCATCAAAAGTAGTGTATCGCTTCATAAATATTATTTTGAAATATTCGCTTTCCGGATAGACTCTTCTTTAAGTGTTTGTCTGTATTCTTCCACTTCTTTTTCCGCCATCGATTTTGGATCCATATCATCTTCATCAAAAAACACATCTGAAAATTTGTGGAGCATTTTTCGCTCTATAATTTTTCTTCCAAAAATAAACATGAAAATTAAAACAGCTCCATAAAAAGCCCCGATCAATAAGAAACCTGCGTAAACATTTTCAAAAAAAGTAGCCAACCAGAATGCTGCGCCAAGTGAAAGAAAGAGAAGTACAAAAAGAAACAGACTTCCATACACCAGTAGGTGTACGAGAGAGATTCCTCCTTTCATTACAGATTTAAACAGGCGAAGTTTATAATACTCCACCGTGCTCAAACCGTAATCTTCAATTTTATCTGTTACCTTATGCAGGCTGTCTGTTAGGCCTTTAAATGCCATTATTATGCTGTTACTTTTTTAGCTGTTGCTTTTGCCTTGTCAACTTTTGAATCAATTTGAAGCTTTGCGTTTTGTCTTCTCAATGCTTCCAATTTATCTTCCATAGCCAACAAAATGTCATCAGCTTTATAACTTGCAGAAGATAAAGTGTCGTTCAATTTTTGCTCAAAACTATATTTAGCTTGTTGTGCTTTTTCACTTAGCGTATGGCTAGTTTCCTGAATTTGCTTGCTTAATTTTTTTTTGGCTTTCTTAGCTTCTTTGCTAAGTTTATCTCTGGTTTTTGAGCCTTTGTCTGGAGCATAAAGTATTCCCAATCCCGCTCCAATTGCGGCTCCCGTTAATAATGCGATAAGTGTTTGACCTGTATTTGATGCCATTGTATTTTAGTTTTATTTGTTAATAATATCAAAGGTAGGAAACACTATTTCGTTTTGCTGTTAACAACCGGTTAATAGTTAATTTTCAATCTATAAAATTGTCTTAAAAAGATGAAATTATAGCCAATTTCTCTTAAAAAAAAGAATATTTTATAAAGTAATTGTTAATTATTCTGCCAATTTAGCCCAAGAGTCGCGTAAAGGAACCGTGCGGTTAAACACAATTTTTTGTGAAGTTGAATCCCTATCAACTACGAAATACCCCAATCGCTGAAACTGAAACTTATCTTCAGGGTTTGCGTCTTTAATACTCGGCTCAGCATATCCTGTTATTATCTCCAAAGAATTTGGGTTTATGAATTCCATAAAATCCTTTTCTTTGTTGGTATCTGGTGAAGCTTCTGTAAAAAGGCGGTCATAAAGACGAACTTCCACAGGCAATGCGTGCTCAGCGGATACCCAATGAAGTGTTCCCTTTACTTTTCGCAATGATGCCTCTGAGCCACTACCACTTTTACTGTCGGGATCGTAGGTACAATGTATTTCGGTAATATTTCCTTCAGAATCTTTTACTACACTTTCGCCCTTAACGATATAGGCATTCTTTAAGCGCACCTCTTTTCCAAGGGTTAAACGGAAAAACTTACGGTTTGCTTCCTCAAGAAAATCATCCCTTTCAATTAAAAGTTCTTTTGAAAAAGGAACTTCGCGGCTTCCGGCGGTTTCATCTTCAGGATTGTTTTCTGCTTCCAGCCATTCGGTTTTACCTTCCGGATAGTTATCAATAATCAATTTTACAGGATCTAAAACTACCATGATCCGAGGTGCTTTTTTATTGAGATCTTCCCGTACGTTGAATTCCAAATGTGAAACATCTATCAGGTTTTCACGTTTTCCCACGCCAATGCTATCTGCAAAATTTTTAATTGACTCTGGAGTATAACCTCTTCGGCGCAGGCCTGAAATAGTGGGCATACGAGGGTCATCCCAACCCGTAACAATACCATTACTTACCAATTGGGCAAGTTTTCGCTTGCTGACTACGGTATGGCTTAGGTTTCTACGGGCAAATTCGCGCTGTTTGGGGCGTAATTTTTCAGAATCGTACACTTGGTCCAAAAACCAATCGTAAAGCTCTCTGTGTGGCAGAAATTCAAGTGTGCAGAAAGAATGTGATACTTGTTCAATATAATCACTCTCTCCGTGGGTCCAATCGTACATTGGAAAGATTTTCCAATCAGTTCCCGTGCGGTGGTGATGTTTAAAAAGAGTACGGTACATCACGGGATCGCGCATAAGCATATTTGGAGATTCCATATTTATCTTGGCTCGAAGCACATGCTCCCCTTCTTTGGTTTCACCGTTTTTCATCTTTTCCAGCAAATCAAGGTTTTCTTCGACCGAGCGATCTCTGAAGGGACTTGGTGTTCCGGGAGTGTTTGGAGTTCCTTTTTGTTCAGCAATGGCTTCCGAAGTCTGGGAATCAACATAGGCTTTTCCATCCTTTACCATTTGAATTGCCCAATCGTACAACTGCTGAAAATAATCGGAAGCATAACATTCCATAGCCCATTCATAACCCAACCAAGAGATGTCCCGCTTAATGGCATCCACAAATTCCTGTTCTTCCTTTGCGGGGTTTGTATCGTCAAAACGAAGGTTTACCGGCGCATTATATCTTTCTCCTAAACCGAAATTTAAACAGATTGAAGATGCATGGCCAATGTGGAGATAGCCATTGGGCTCTGGCGGAAAACGAAAACACAATTCTTCTTTTTTATAGCCTTTGGAAAGGTCTTCTTCAATGATGTGTTCTATAAAATTTAACGGCGCGGCTTCTTTGTTCATATAGTTAATTTTTTAAGCGGTACAAAGGTAACCAATTAACTGAAAAAGAAGTTGGCTAAAAATAGGTTTCAACTGCGCTCAACTGGACATTCTCTTTTATATTTGCCAAAAGAATCTGTATGGGGACCATTCGTTTAAAAAATATAAAGATTTATGCCTTTCACGGTTGTTTGATTGAGGAAGGACAAATAGGCTCTGATTATTTGGTAAACCTTTCGGTAAAAGCAGATTTGAAAAACGCTTCAAATACTGACGCGCTTGCAGATACAGTGGACTATGTGTTGTTGCAACGAATTGTTCGAGAAGAAATGGCATTGCGTGCCAAACTTTTGGAGCACGTTGCCAAACGCATTATTGATGCTATTCTTTTAAAAATTGAAATGGTTTCCGAAGTAAAAGTTACGGTCGCCAAACGCAATCCGCCCATTGGTGGCGATGTGGCAGAAGTGAGCGTAACGATGAAAAGGAAAAGGTAATTTGCCTTTTAAATAGGATTTTTAAGTTTAATTTTTTTACATTTGCAACCCTAACAGGGTATCGTGGCCGAGTGGCTAGGCTCAGCTCTGCAAAAGCTGCTACAGCGGTTCGAATCCGCTCGATACCTCAAAAACCTTCAACTAAATGTTGGAGGTTTTTTTATTGCGGTTTTTCTACAGGAGGAATTGGTTTTTCTAAAGTTTCGTGTTGCCCGGGAATTCTTTCAAGTCCAGCTTCTACACCTTTCGGGAAAATTCCTTGGATAAGTAATAAAATTCCAAAACCCAAAATTAAAATACTTACCCATTTTTTTGTTTTAAAAATGAAACGGGGAGTCATTTTATTTTTAAGTTTTTTTGCCAATACCATTTTTAGAAGATCTGTCAAAAAGAATGTTGCCAATACTGTGGATATAAAAAGAAAAACGCCTTTATCTGAAGTGGTGAGGGCGTTTGCCATAATCAAAGTGCCTATCCAACCAGCCAAAACACTGAAATTTACAAAATTTAAAAGAAAGCCTTTTAAAAATAGCCCACCTAAATTTTTCTTCACCTTTACGGCATAATGTTCCCTTACAATTTTAAATACTGAACGATTGGTACGAATGTATGAAATGATGCCATAAGCAATAAGAATTGCGCCACCAAAAATAAGCAATGCTGGGTCGTGCTTTACTTTCTCAAGAATTCTACTCGTACTGAAGAAAGCTATTACAATAAAAACTATATCGGCGAAAATAGCTCCGAGATCAAAAAAAATAGCGGCCTTGATACCTTTTGTTATAGCAGTTTCAATCAATGTGAAAAACACTGGACCAACTGCAAAGGCCAATAAAAATCCATAAAATGCCGCGTAGAGTAATCCGTCAAACATAGTGAGGTAAAAATACAAATTACTTTTACCCAATTACGGTAAAATTTTTAGTTTTTATAATGAAGTCATCTTGACTTTTTTCAATTGGCTAAAAAATGGCTTTTTTGAGCCTGCTTTTCGCCTTTTTATCCTTTCGTAACGCTGCTATGAAACTCAAAAAAGCCTTCAATCAAACTCAA
>JAGQYY010000055.1 GCA_020435825.1 Aequorivita sp. | reverse complement strand
CGACTGAAAAACGATATTATATTTCATTAAAACCAAATATAAGGATAAAATTTTTCCGGATTAGCGGGAGTATTACAATGACATGTATGTTTTATGGTTTTGTGGCTGGAAAACAGTTCTTTCCGGGTTTGGAAATTTGTATTTATTTTTATGTTTTTATTACACCGGAAGTTTTATCTTTGCACCGCCTTAATTTGGAGGTTGAAATACAAAAGGTTACGTTTATACAAGGGCCTGGACCGATGCCCGGTTCCGGTGGCGGGCGGGACATTTTCGGTTCCCGAAGCAGCCTTTCGAGCGGATAACTTTGGTCGCGTAGCTCAGCTGGATAGAGCATCTGCCTTCTAAGCAGACGGTCACAGGTTCGAATCCTGTCGCGATCACATTCAATCCCCATATTTTGGGGATTTTTTGTTTATGGCATTTAAATTTTAGAACAAATCAACATTTGTTTTTTTTCCTCTAGATTGGTAACAAAAAATAAATAAACCTCACCGCCATCAGCAATTCTCCATTTTTTACGAAGTACTCCAACAGTTTCAGGAAAGTTACGTGTAGAAATATTCGCCCTTTTAAAATTTAAGGCTGCCCGCATTTCGCTTTTGGAATAAAGAACTATTTTTTCAATCAAAAAACTTCTACCAGGAAAATCAATCAAGTTTTCACTGGTGTATAGATGGGTGTTTTTATGGAGTTTGTTTAGCTTCAGCTTTTCGGAAACCAAATCGAAAGCCCCACTTTTTAAGATTGCGGCATTGGGTTCGTAAAGATATTTTTGAGGCAAACTGTAGTTTGCCGTTGCGGCTTCATTCCAATTAAAATCAAAAGTTTCAGCGCCCGATTTTGTAAAATTTATGGTTTTGATTTTAAGATTTTGGGAGAAGTCTTTTTTCAATAGCCAAAGAAGTTCCTTCACTTCATTATCAATTGCAACTATGTGAATTTCTGAAACATTTTGCAGTTCACCCAATCCAACTGAAATATCGAGCATTGGAGATGTCTTTAAAAGAAATTGATCGCACTGGTTTGCTATTTCCGAAATATTTTCAGGAATGTTTGGCTGGCAGTCCTTAAGAAAAAAAACCTTGCCTTTGCTGTTGTGACGGCGTGAAGGATCAGCATAGATAATACTGTATTTTTTGTTTAAAACCGCTTTTAATCCATCTTCAGAAAAGCACGTTACATTGTGTTTCCCGAGTACTTTAAAATTATGGGCAGCTATTTCTGACAGCGTTGGGTTTATTTCAAAATGATGTACTGTATCAATTTTTTCAGAAAAGAAATAACTATCAATTCCAAAACCTCCTGTTATATCGGCAAGTGTTTCACCTTTTACCAACGAAGCTTTGTATTTAGCGGTTATTTCTGAAGAAGTCTGCTCAAGATTTAATTTGGGCGGAAACATTATATTTGGTGTCTTAACCCAGTGTGGCAACTTTTTTTCTACCTTTTTTCTACTATCAATTTGTTGGATCAATTCTTGCACCGAAATATTTTCAAACGGACTTCCCGCAAAGGCCAATTTTGAAACCTCGCCTTCAAAGTTTTGAATAAAAGCCTGCACTTCGTTATTTAATAGCGATTTGTTGAACAATGGCTACAGGTTTTTGGTTAGACGCTGCACAACTTTATATTCTGAAAGAAATTCCTTCGCTATAACTTTTAAAGTAGTGTAAGTGGGAACGGCAAGTATCATTCCCGGAATGCCAAATACAAAACCGCCAATTAAGATTACGATAAAAACCTCTAACGGATGGGAGCGCACACTATGCCCGAAAATAACAGGTTGGGAAATAAAATTATCAAATAATTGTGCCAATGCATAATATCCTGAAGCCCAAAGTAAAGGAGGTAAAAGACCCGATGAGAAATCTGCTCCCAAATTGTTTGAAACGATTACCAAAAGCATCAAAATCCAACCAATTAAAGGGCCTAAATAGGGAACTATATTTAAAAAAGCACAAATTATTGCAACGGCAACGGCATCCTTAATATCCAAAAAGAGCAATAAAACCGAATAAAAAAGCGCCAGAATAGAAATCTGGAACAAAAGTCCAATAAAATATCTGGAAAGCAATTCCTTTACTTTTATCAATATTCTTTTGAATTTTTGTTCGTCACCCTTTTTTGCGAACGCCAGCACAAAGCGGGCTATGAGATATTCGTCCTTTAGAAGGAAAAATGAAATAAACAAAACAGAGAAAATACCAATAATAGTGCTACCAATGTTCCCGAAGAAAATATCTATAAAACTGGGTATAATTTCCACGTCCAGATTTTGAACATATGATGTTCGTTTTACGGCTTCAACCAGCTGAAAATGGTCCACGCCAAGATAATCACTGGCTTGTACATTGAGTTCGTTTAAATCGCGCTTAACCTGCTCAAAATCAATTTGGGAAATATGTTTTCCCTGTTCAACAATAATTGGAACAAAAATACTCAGCAACAAACCGAAAGTACCCATAATTATTAGAAGCGTAACCACAGAAGCTAAGGTATTTCCCAGTCTCAGCCGATGTCTTAAAAACAATACAACGGGACGTCCAATCAATGACAGTACAAGCGCAAGGCCAATGTAAAGAATAAGTGCCTGGATATCAAAAAGAAACCATATCAAAATAAAAATACCCGCCAATACAGCGAGTGCCTTTAATATTCCTATGGCTATTGCATTTGCGGTGGCTTTCACAAAGTAAATATACTATATTCCTTTGTAGAATAAATCAAAGTTTTGTTAAGGGAGGTGGGTTCTGGATATTGATGCCGGATCGTTGAGCTCAGTTTTCAAAAACGTATTTTATGATATTGGCACCCATCTGCAATGCTTTTAACCGTACATCCTGCGGATCGTTATGAACCTCAGGATTTTCCCAACCGTCTCCAAGATCGGTTTCAAAAGTATAAAGCAATACCAATCTGTCTTCCACAAAAATGCCAAACGCTTGTGGTCGTCCGCCGTCGTGCTCGTGGATTTTGGGCATTCCCTGCGGAAATTTGTAAAAATAACTGAACATCGGAAAATTGGCTGGAAGCTCTTTTAATTCCTTATTTGGAAATATTTTTACGATTTCTTTTCGAATATATTGATCAATGCCATAGTTGTCATCTATATGCAGAAAACCGCCGCTCATCAAGTAGTTTCTAAGGTTTTCGGCTTCTTCCGTAGAGAAAAAAACATTTCCATGGCCCGTCATATGCACAAAGGGATAATCAAAAATATCCACACTTTCGGGCGTAACCGTTTGCGTTTTCTCCTTTAGGGAAGTATCAATATGCTCATTGCAAAATTTCACCAAATTGGGAAGCGAAGTTGGGTTTGCATACCAATCGCCACCGCCGCCGTATTGCAAAAGAGCAATTTCTTGTGCCGAAAGGCTTACGGTAAAAACTAAAAAGAAAATAGAAAACAGTTTTATTGGCATAGTTTTCAAAAGTACTAATTCGGAAAGAATATTAAGGGATTTAAGGCGAAGTGGTTAAAAATAGTTGTTCATCTTTATCAATTTACAAAAGCTACACTATGGCAAGCTACAATAGCAGCAGTCTCTGTACGTAAGCGACTTTCGCCCAATGTTACAGGAATGTATCCTTCTTGTTTTGCAAGTCCAATTTCCTCTGAAGAAAAATCGCCTTCGGGACCAATCATAATCGTAATTTTTTGATTTGGAAGTAAAACAGCTTTCAGGGATTTTTTATCTGTTTCTTCGCAATGGGCGATAAACTTTAAATCTTCGGAAGCCTTTTCGGAATCGATAAAATCTTTATAAGAAACTGCTTTATTTAAAATAGGCAAATACGCCTTTAATGATTGTTTCATCGCGCTTTGCAGGATTTTTTCGTAACGTTCGGGTTTTATTGTTTTTCGTTCACTATGGTCGCAGATTATCGGGGTTATTTCTGAAATGCCAATCTCTGTGGCCTTTTCCAAAAACCATTCGTAGCGATCGTTCAGTTTTGTGGGCGCAACCGCCAAATGAAGCTGATAGGGAAGGGGTTGCTGTATTTCTTCGGAAAGAATTTTCACCAAACAGCCCTTTGGATTCGCATTTATTATTTCCGCAGAAAAGAAGGAACCCTTACCATTTGTTATTTTAAAAGTCTCACCATCCTTCATCCGCAAAACTTTCACAATATGGCGACTTTCCTCTTTATCTAAAGTTGCTTCTTTGGCATTATCAGAAATATTTGGGTTGTAAAAGAGTTGCATAGAATAATTCCAGATTAAAATTTCATCCGTGCCGAAGCTACAACGTTGCTCCCAGCAAAATTTTGGTTTTTGTATTTTAACTCGCCTACGATGGCAATCATTGCGGCATTATCGGTACAAAATTCAAATTTGGGAATGTGGGTTTTCCATCCGTATTTTTTTTCCGCTTCCTTCAAAGTCCTTCGAATACCGCTGTTTGCTGAAACTCCACCGCCAATAGCAATTTCTTTTATACCTGTTTTTTTTACGGCGTTTTTCAGTTTGTCCATTAAATAATCAACAATGGTAAACTGAAGGCTTGCACAGATGTCTTCAATGTTTTCAGAAATAAAATCTGGGTCTTGGGCTACTTCCTTTTCCACAAAATAAAGTACGGAAGTCTTCAAACCACTAAAGCTGAAATCCATAGGGCCGACTTTTGGCTTTGGAAATTGGAACGCTTTTGGATTTCCCTGCTGTGCATATTTATCGACCAAAGGACCGCCGGGATAGGGCAGACCGAGTATTTTTGCGCTTTTGTCAAAGGCTTCACCCACGGCATCATCAATGGTTTGACCAATTATTTCCATTTCAAAATAATCTGTCACTTTTACAATCTGCGTGTGACCGCCGCTGATGGTCATTGCCAAAAATGGAAAGTTGGGTGCGTTTTGGCCTTCAGCTTTTATGAAATGTGCCAAAATATGTGCCTGCATATGGTTTACATCTATTAGTGGAATACCCAAACCCAAGGCCAAAGATTTTGAAAATGAGGTGCCTACAAGCAAGGAACCCATCAAGCCAGGTCCACGTGTAAAAGCAATGGCTGATAACTGTTTTTTATCGATATTTGCTTTGTGTAAAGCCTGATGGACCACCGGAACTATATTTTGTTGATGTGCCCGTGAGGCAAGTTCAGGTACTACGCCACCGTATTGTTCATGAATTGCCTGTGTAGCAACAACATTGCTGAGTATTTCGCCGTTGTTGATAACGGCAGCAGCAGTGTCGTCACACGAAGATTCAATACCGAGGATATAGCAATTTTTCTGTATCAAAGTGAAAAGGGTATATTTATTGGGATGTAAAATTAAACATTAAAAACGTATCAAAAAACTTCGGAAAATAATAGTTCGTGCCTTTGTAATCATTGTATTGCTGCTCGTGCTCACAGTGATTATTTTTTCTATTCCTTCGGTGCAAACTTGGGTCGCCAAAAAGGTAACCACCAATCTTAATGAAACATACGGAACCGACATAAACATAAAGCGACTAGGTCTTAACTGGAAGGGAGAAGTGGATATTCGCGAAGTTTTTATTGCAGACCACCACCACGATACTTTAATTTATAGCAAGGAAGTTCAAACTAATATTATCAGTTTTCAAGATTTGATTCAGGGACAATTGGGTTTTGGAGATATTTCACTTGATTACGCCAAACTTTACATTAAAACCTATAAAGACGAAGAAAACGACAACCTTTCCATTTTTGCAAAAAAGTTTGATACAGGAAAGCCGAGCACTTCGCCTTTTTCGCTTTATAGTAATTACGTGGCTTTAACCAATAGCAAGGTTAAAATGACAGATGAAAATCTTGAAAATCCCGAGGTTTTTGTTTTAGACAATGTAAATGTGGTTGCCAATAATTTTAGAATTGACGACTCAGATGTAAGGGCCAACATCAAAAACCTATCACTAGTTTCTTCTTGGGGAATTAGTGTCAAGGATATGCAGGCAGATTTTTCATATACTGAAACAAATATCTCACTGAAAGATCTTAACCTTGAAACTACAGAATCTAAAGTTGTTGGAGAAGTGGATTTGGATTATTCAAAAAAAGGAATGTCTGACTTTGTAAACAATGTAATAATTACGGCCAATTTGGCGAATTCTAAAATAGCTACAAACGATCTGAACAGTTTTTATAACGAATTTGGCCCAGACCAATTAATTTTATTGGACACCGAACTTAAAGGAACTTTGAATGATTTCACGGCGAATAATCTAAGCCTTAAAACGGGAGATACCAATATTCAAGGCGATTACACTTTTAAAAATATTCTGGCCCCAGAAAAAGAATATACCATTATTGCATCCAATCACAATATCTCGACCAATTATTTTGATCTAAGAAGGTTTATGCCTCGTGTTTTGGGTGATGTGGTTCCGGCTGAACTTAAAGAATTGGTGAGTTTTAATCTTAGCGGAAACACTTCGATAATAGGTAATGAGCTTGTTACAAAAAGTAATTTAATAAGTGGGATAGGGCAAGCCAGCGTAGATTTGAAAATGGGGAATATCAATAATTTTGAAAAGGCCTATTATAAAGGAAACGTGGTCCTGAAAGATTTTAATCTTGGTAAGGTCGCAAACACGACCTCGCTTGGAAAAATGACCGCAAACCTTGATTTTGACGGTAGTGGCTTTGATAAAAACAACGTAAATACAGAAATCTCTGGTACGGTTTCTTCTTTTGCTTTTGAAGGATATAATTACAAAAACGTTGTGGTTTCGGGGAATCTGAAAAATCCGCTTTTTAATGGTGAACTTTCTATAGATGATCCCAATTTGAAACTTGATTTTAAAGGTTTAATAGACGCTTCCACTGAAACAAATCATTTAGATTTTGAAGTAGATGTAGAATATGCTGAATTGAACCAGCTTAATTTAATAAAACGGGATAGTATATCGGTTTTCGCTGGAAAAGTTGTTGTGGATATGGACGGAAAGACAATTGATGACGTTCAGGGAACCATCAATTTTAGCCAAACGTTTTACCAAAACGAACGCGACAACTTTTATTTTGATGATTTTACGGTCACTTCGTCTTTTGAAGGCCCAAAACGAACTATTGAAATTAATTCGCCAGATATTATAAATGGTCAAATTTCCGGTGAGTTTTTAATTGAAGATATACCCAATCTTTTTCAAAACGGTATTGCGAGTATTTATGCAAATTACATACCGCAAGAGGTTACTACAAACCAATACATAGATTATGAATTTGTGGTTTACAATAAGATTGTTGACGTCTTTGTGCCACAGCTGAAACTTGGCGATAATACTCGTTTAAGAGGATCTGTCTCTTCGGATGAATCTAAATTTAAGCTCGATTTTCGTTCGCCGGAAGTTATTGTTCTTGATAATTATATAAGTAAATTAAATATTCAGGTGGATAATGATAACCCGCTGTATAACACATATATATCTGCAGATTCGGTTTATGCTGGTATTTATAACCTAAAAGATGTAAACATCATCAATAAGACTTTAAATGACACCATGTACGTGCGTTCTGAGTTTAAGGGCGGTGAAAAGAAAGAAGATCTTTTTAACCTTTCGCTTTATCACACCATTAATCCTGCCGGGAAATCAGTTATTGGTGTAAAAAAATCTGATATTACCTATAAAAACAATATTTGGTATTTAAACGAAAACAACAACAATTTAAACAAAGTTGTTTTTGATGATAATTTTAAAGAGATTCGAATTGATTCCTTGGTCCTAAGCCATAATGAACAATTAATACAAATGGCGGGGGTTTTGCGGGACTCTACTTATAAAGATTTAAAAGTCCGCTTTAAAGACGTAAACATTGGTGATATAACGCCAGAAATAGATAGCCTTAGGCTTAAGGGGAATATGAACGGAAAGTTTGATTTTCTTCAGAAAAATGGTGCCTACTATCCTAACAGCACAGTTACCATTGACGATGTTAACATAAATGAAATTCCTTTCGGGGATTTGGATTTAAAAATTGACGGTAACGAAGATTTAACAAAATACAGAATAAACACTTCACTTACCAATAACAATGTAAAATCAATCAATGCTGTTGGTGAGATAGATGTTTCTGCCAAAAACCCACAAATACAGCTTAATGTGGATCTTAACCAGTTCAATATGCAGGCATTTAGTCCTTTTGGGGCTGATGTGATTACGGACATTCGTGGCCTGATATCTGGTAATGCAAAAGTTTCGGGCAATTACAAATCCCCCGATATTTTGGGACGCTTTACCATGGAAAACAGTGGCTTGAATATACCTTTCCTGAATACTGATTTTAACATTGAAAACAACGCACAAATATTTGTAACCAAGAATAAATTTGAAATTGCCCGTACAAACATAAAAGACACAAAATATCAAACTGAAGGTATTTTATACGGAAATGCCACACATACAAATTTCGGCAATTGGGCACTAGATCTACATGTTGAGGCGCCTGAAAGATTATTGGTTTTAAATACTCCCCCAGAAGAAGATGCTTTGTATTACGGAACAGCATTTATAAGCGGAAGAGCAGATATTAAAGGTCCTATTGATGAATTGGTTATAGATGTTGAGGCTACTACCCAACGAGGAACTACGTTTAAGATCCCAATTAGTGATACTGAATCTATTAGTGATGATTCTTTCGTCCATTTCCTTTCGCCAAAGGAAAAGGAAGCACGTATTAATGGTGAAGCAGTACTCAATGATGAACCGAAAGGATTATCGCTTAACTTTGATTTGGACATCAACAAAAATGCTGAAGTGGAAGTTGTTGTGGATCAGCAGAACAATTCTACCTTAAAAGGACGCGGAGCTGGAATTCTTCTTATTGAAATAAACACCAATGGAAAATTCCAGATGTATGGCGACTTTCAAATCTATGAAGGAGCATTTGATTTTAGGTACGGAGGAATTATCCAACGTAATATTGGAGTGGTTCCCGGTGGAAACATAACTTGGGACGGCGCGCCGGAGAAAGCAAATCTAAGCTTGAATGCAATCTATAAAACACAGGCAAACCCATCTATTTTGTTAGATAACCCTTCTATAAATAGAAAGATTCCTGTTGAAGTTATTGTAGGCTTAAATGGTGAACTTGCGCAGCCTGCTTTAAAATTTGACATAGAGTTTCCAAATGTGAGCTCAACTCTAAAAAGTGAGCTGGAATATAAACTTAAAACCGAAGAACAGAAACAGAACCAATCAATATTTTTGTTGGCAACCGGTAATTTTGTGAACGATAATTACGGTGGGTCCAATGTTTTTGCGGGAACTTTGGCAGACCGGGTTTCAAGTTTGGTGAATGATCTTTTTGCAGATCAAGATGGAAAGTTTAGTCTTGGTGTTGGCTACACAGTTGGTGATGACACTCCCGACAAAGAAACCGCAGATTATGTAGACCTTACAATCTCAACAAAAATTACGGAACGAATCCTAATCAACGGAAAGGTGGGAGTGCCCGTTGGTGGTGCCAACGAAACTTCAGTTGCTGGCGATATTGAGGTGCAATGGCTCATCAATGACGACGGAAGCCTGCGGATGAAATTTTTTAACAGGCAGGCAGCCTTACAGTTTATAGGGGAAGACCAGATATTTGAACAAGGAGCTGGTATTTCATATTCGGTTGATTTCAATACTTTTCAAGAACTGATGCAAAAACTATTTAATAAGAAGATTGAAATAGAATCTGAGCTTCCCATTACCCCGGATGATAGTCCTTATCCGGTTGACTTTGAACCAAAAGCAATAAAAACTGAAGAAGAAACAGGCGAATAATACTTAGGTTTTTTTTATTTTATGATAATGGTTCTAAAGGTCAAATTAATTCTGGCTTCATCTACTTTTTTTGTTGGTGGCAATCTGTGAAGCCAATTTGTTTGGGTTGCCCCTTTCATAATCAAAAGACTTCCGTGTGCCAAATTCAATGCAATTGTTTCTTTAGTTTGCTTATGCTTAAAGGCAAATTTACGCTCCGCTCCAAAACTTACAGAAGCAATTGCACCGTTCTTTTTTAGATCTTTCTCGTCATCGCTGTGCCATGCCATTCCTTCTTCGCCAGAGTGATAAAGGTTCAATAAGCAACTATTAAAGGTTTCTCCGGTTTTCTTTTCTATCAGTTTTTTAAGCAATAATAATTCCGTTGTCCACAAATTGGCCTTTTTTGTGATTTTAGAATAGGTATATTCAAACTCTTGACTGCCGTACCAAGCTACTCTCCGTTTAGTAACAATCCTTTTTCCAAAGATTATTGCCTCATCGTTTTTCCAATCAATTGTATTGAGAAGAATTTCATAATAACGGCTGGCTTCTTCATCCGAAAAAATTTTTCCGAAATAATTCACCGTACCGCCCGTTGGAAGCAGATTTCTTTCCGTATCAATTTTAAGGTTGAACAAATCTATCTGCGACATATAGTGTTTTCTTTATCTCTTCAAAAACATCAAAAACCAATATTAAAATCGAGCCGTATGCGGTTGCCGTTTTCTTTGTCAATTCCATAAGGCACAATTTGCTCAACGGTAAAGAAGCGCACTCTTAAATCCATATTTTCTGCCACGGTATATCCCGCCATAATTTCCAGGCCCTTAAAATTTGTAAGTCTTCCATCTGGTGATCCTGCATTCGAGTAATCCCAGCGTGCCCAATCATTTTGTGCCAAATAATCTACAGCTGCGAAACGCTCTAAATAATTATAAGTCAACTGGATTTTCCAATCGCCTTTTTTGTCTAATTTCCCAATTCCAGCATTAGCAACATAGCCAGTTTTTTGATTTTGTAATCGTTTCGGAATAGAATCATTATTGTTGTAATTTTGCATGTTTTGGTAATAGTCGAAACCTACGGTGACTTTTGGGTTTTTAGTTATATCTACTTTAGTTCCGAGGTGAAGTATGGAATAGTTTATATTAAAAGTATCTCCACCATCTGGAATGTTCGGCATGTTTTTAAAATAATAAAAAGCAGGGAAAAACTTCACTCGGTTTTGCCAATGTGAAGAAACCAGCTGTATTCCTTCAAAATAGCTGTCCTTGCTCAAAGAAGTACCGCTTGTGGCAAAAATAAAATGTCCGGTATTTACTTTTAACGATTGCAGAAAATCATTTTCAAAATTGAATTTCCCGGAAAGGGAAACACCCTCAGGAGAAACATTGTCGCTCCAAAAAAGTTCGTTCTGCTTTTCAAAAGGAAAGGAATTTTTCCCGATCCAAACACTTAGCCAATTGTATTTGAAATTGGCATATAATTTATCAAAGGCAATGGGAGCACTGCTAAATTCATCACCCAAAGTAAGCTGCGGATCCTGTTGTTTATTGGGCTGTCCGGTCCGTATTCTCATTCCGAAAGACACCCAATCCTTAAAATCATAGGTAGCTCCTAAGCGCGCCCTATATCTCAAACGGGTCCGGTCGTCACGTAAGGTTCCGTCTGATTTTTGGGAATCCCAATCTTGTTCGACCCGAAATCTGAAATCTGCCGAAAACTTAAGTTTTTTGGCAATACTGTCATTTTGTGCAATTAAATAGAATGGAGACAATAAAAAAAATAGGAGGTAGGTAATTTTTTTCAAAATCGTAAGAAGTTGTTGGTTAGTGTTCTTTAATTCTTTTCTGAAAAAGAATCGTTCATTCCGAAGCCATTAAATTAAAAAATTTGTTTTAAAAGTAATTACATGGACAGCAGTATTTTATTTTGGCAGTACGGAATAGAAAGCTAATAAAAATGTATCTTAGTGATTCATTATTAAATAATTACTTCAATTAAAATTAATCAATAAACCCTAACCAGTTATGAGTATTGTATTTCTTCTTATCGGCGTCATTATTGTGATTGCCTTTTTGCTTGTCATTGTTTTCAACCGTTTTGTGAAAAATAAAAACGTGGTAAAAGATGCGTGGAGCAATATAGATGTGGCTTTGAAACGTCGTTATGATTTGATTCCTAATCTTGTTGAGACTGTAAAAGGGTACGCCGCCCACGAAAAAGCCACCTTAGAAAGCGTTATAAACGCCCGAAATGCGGCGATGGCTGTGCCAACAGATGACATAAACGCAAAAATAAAAGCTGAAAACCAGTTACAGCAAACCTTGAGAAGCATTTTTGCTTTAGGAGAGGCCTATCCAGATCTAAAGGCAAACACAGGCTTTTTGGACCTTCAGCAAAAACTTAATGAAATTGAAGAAAACCTAGAGCGTAGCCGTCGTTATTATAATGGTACGGTACGCGAAAACAATACCTATGGTGAAAGCTTTCCGGGAGTTTTGTTTGCGGGAATGTTTGGCTATCAACATTTTGATTATTTTGAAACAGAAGAGGCTAGCCGTGAAAACGTGAAAGTGAATTTTAATTAAATACGTTAGCAATGAAAAAACCATTCCTATTACTTTTTGGAGTTCTGTTTTTTCTGAAAGGTTTTGCCCAAGGTTTTGATGTGAAACATAGTCAGATTGATATTTATATCAACGCGGATGGTTATTTCGATGTGGTTGAAAATTATGATATAAACTTTACGGATTACAAGCACGGCATTTACAGAGATATTCAATTGATTTACGATTTACTTACCGAAGATGGCAAGCAGGAAAAGCGAAGAATAAAAATTAGAAAAATTAATGTGCCTTCCCACAAGTATGAAGCAGATTTTGACTTTGTGCAAAAGCTTAGCAATAGCCTTCAAATAAAAATAGGAGACAAGGATGTTACGGTTATTGGTCCCCAACATTATCAAATAAAATACAGGGTCTATGATGCTTTTCTTTTTGAAAAGGATCAAATACGGTTTTATTGGAATGTTAAACCCGGTGGTTGGTACGCCGTTTTCAACCAATTAGATTTTACGGTACACCTTCCTGAGGGTATGCATAGTGACTTGGATGCTATTCATGTTTACTCTGGAAATACAGGTGTAAACACAACAAGCAATGATTTTGATGTAAATTACAATGACGGTGTTTATACGGCTAAAAGTGGCCCAAACTTTCTGTCTGTTCCTGGACAAAGCGTAACAGTATTGGTCAATCTTCCCCCTGGTTCTATTAAAGAACTAAAACCTTGGTGGCCTTTTTGGACAGATTACGGTTGGATCTTGATTCTTGGAGTTTTGTTATTCATTTTTTATTTAATATGGAATAAATACGGCAAGGATGATAGGGTAGTGGCAACCACTAGTTATTTTCCACCAAGTGGTTTAGATCCAGCAATGGCTGGTTTTTTGATTGATGACAGTGCAGATACTCCAGACCTTATCTCCTTAATTCCGTATTGGGGTTCCCGCGGTATTATCAAAATGGAACAGATTTCCAAAAAAGGATGGTTCGGTAAAGAGGATACCAAACTTACTAAATTACGTCCATTGCCCGCTGATGCGCCCAAATATGAAGAAACTATCTATAGAGGGCTCTTTGGTATAGGCTCCGGAACTAGCGAAAAAGAAGTATTGATAAGTAGTTTGAAAGATAATTTTTACACTACTATGAGTTCGGCAAAAATGATTTTAAAGGATCGGGCGCAAATTTATTATGATGCACAAGCCAAGAAAATGCAGACAAAGACCGTAGTAGGTATCTTGCTTCTTGGAGTCTTGCTGTTTTTTGTCTTTTTGTTTTTTTGGGGTCTATGGGCTGCCCTGGCAGTAGTTCCTATTGGAATTTTCCTGTTGTTTATGACGGTTTTTATGGTAAAAAAGAATAAAAAGGGAAATGATGTTTTCTCAGATTTAAAAGGTTTTAAAAACTTCATAAAAATTGCAGAGGAAAACAAACTGAAGGTGCTTTTGCAGGATAGCCCTACATATTTTGAAACCACAATGGGTTACGCTGTTGCCTTTGGTCTTTTTGAGCAATGGGCAAAGAAGTTTGAATCACTTAATTTACAGCCACCAAGTTGGTACACTTCATCTTCGGGTGCGTTCACGATGCATAATTTCTCAAATTCTTTTTCAGATTCTATTTCTTCGGCAAAGTCCGCAATGGTCAGTTCGCCATCCAGTAGTGGCTCTTCTGGAGGGGGAGGTTCCTCAGGAGGTGGTTTTGGTGGTGGTGGCGGCGGAAGCTGGTAATGGGCTTATAGGAAAAAACTACTGGGAATCTTTGAGGTAAACCCTATTTACTTTGTATTCTTCTTAAAGGAAAAAAACATTTTTTTTAATATTCTGCGTGAGTTCCAATAAATGTATTGCAGAAGACGGGGTTTTTGTACGAAAGTTCAATCAAATTACTGCTGTTGAACCTTGCGCTATTGCTCAGTCGAAGCACTTCAGGCCCGTTTTGGGCAATACTTTGTTGTGCAATTATGCCTTACAATTCATTCACTAATTTCCGCAAATTTTCCATTGTGGAGTTGTTTGGGATTTTCTTGAAATTGTCAGAAGTTATCATTCTAACTACCACCGTTTTACTTTTAGGAACGATAATTAAATATTGACCTAGGTAACCACTCGCCGTATAATTAAGGATTTCTCCGTCATTGACAGTTTTCATTTGAGAGGGTTGAACCTTTTGCATAATTTTCCCAACTAATTTTAATTCTTCGGGGGAATATATTTTTTGAGCAAATTCTCTTAAATCTTTCATTCCCTTATATCTTCCTTTTAGCTTAGCAATGAGTTGGAAAGTGGTTTCATCTGTCTCATTTTTAATAGCATTAATTAATTCATCATCAAATGAATAGTACATATTTTCATAGGTAAGCCACCACTCGTAACCATAATTTTGGTTATTCGGAGAAGGCTTTAGCATTTCTTTAATCCACGCCGCGCTTATCAACTGCTTTCCATTCCAATTGCCATTATCCAAAATTAACAATCCAATTTTTGCAAAGTCTTTAGGATAGATTTGTAAGCCTGCCATTCCATATGGATTACCTTTTTCATCCTTCCTCCAACTAAAATTTTTTATACCCAAATCTTTAAACAGATATTTGTCAAGAAACGCATCCATTTTAAGTTTTGCGGTTTTTTCAATAATGCCTGCGAGAAGGTTGCTGGATTTGTTATTATAGGAATAACGTGTTCCGGGCTTATCATCCAATTCTGCACATAATGCAAGTTGAATAACATCAGGTGCAATTTCAACTTCGTCTCCGGCATTTGGAACATTTTGCAAGCCCGAAGTATGTTCTAAAAGGTGTCTAATTGTAATGAATTTTTTATTTCCCTGTTTCCATTCGGGATAAATAGTATAGACAGGTTGATTCAAACTGTCTATAAATCCCTTGTCTAATAAAATTCCAATACCAATAGCCACTACAGATTTAGTAGCAGACATTGCTTCAATTTTTTGTACCGCATTGTTGAAGTAATTTTCATAAGCAATATTTCCATCTTTATAGATAATCAACGCATTGGAATTTGTTCTTTGGCTTTGGCTAATAATGGAATCTAAAATAACCTTATTTAACTGTTGCGCATTTAGATTGATGCTGCAGCAAAATAAAAAAGCTCCTAAAATGTACTTTGTCGCTATCATTGTTTTTACATATTATTTGGTTTGTGCCTGGTTTGGCAGGTTTTGTTCAGAAATACGGCAACAGGTTAAAAATTGATTTACGTTGTTTTTAAACCCGCCTGCCGGACGGGCAGGTATACCATATTTGGTGTTTTTAG
>JAGQYY010000054.1:8950-15606 GCA_020435825.1 Aequorivita sp. | reverse complement strand
AATTCGTTGAACGGCTTTGTCCATATCCTTCATCAAAAACGGATCGTGCAGATTATCCAAACTTGGGCGGAAAAATTTTTCGGCTTCTTCAAATGTTTCCACGCCACGCTGAATTAAAAGGGAAGCAAGTATTGGTTCAACCTTCAAGGCTTTTGAAAGAGACTTTACTTTTTCGGAATCGGGTTTGGGTTTTAGGGTCCAGCGCATAATCTGTGAAAATTCCAAGTTTTTAAATTCCAAATTCCAAAATTTGGATTGATTGTGAATATTAAATAACGGGGAGAGTTGTAAAATTACGAAATTATGATAACTGTTTAAGTGTTTTTCATATTTGATAATTTAGTATCTTGTAAGGATAATTCTCCCCATAACCTTTAAATTTTAAGATTATGAAAACACTTTTGTTTTTTTTGGCAGGAATTCTATCAATGGCTTTAATGGCACAGGACGGACATCCTGATTTATCTTATGGGAATAATGGGGTCATTGTCTCTGATATTGCCACAGGGGAAAATAAGTTTATTACTGGTATAGCCTCTGGAGTAAATGATAGAGTAATTATTGCGGGCACTAACTATGAAAATGGTTATGATAATTTTATAGTAGCTTATAACGAGGATGGCACTCTGGACAATTCTTTTGGAGATAATGGAATTTTATGGACAGATGGAACAGTTGAATCCTACGGAGGGATAAGCGTTCTTGACGATGAAAAAATTTTATTGCAAAGTGTGTCGCAAGATGAATATACCATTAAGAGGCTTTTACCAAATGGAGACTTAGATATTTCTTTTGGAACTAATGGCCAAATTCAACCTTTTTCTCCGGAAGTATTTGGCGGAGAGTTATTGTTGGACAATGATAATAATCTATTGGTTTTAGGAAAAGATGCAGCGATAAATGAACCAAATATAATTCTTAGAAAATTTTATGCTGATGGATCAATGGATCTAAGTTTTGGAAGCAATGGAACAGTTGTTTACACCTTTGGAAATGTTGCGGATTTTGAGACATCTTCCTTTATTATAAAAGATGACCGAATATTTATTGGAATTAATTATAGCGAAAATAATTTGACGTCGAAAAATATTTTCAAACTAATGTCCAATGGTTCTATAGATACTACTTTTGGAATTAATGGGATGGCTACAATCCCTATTGAGGAGGAATACAGGACATCATTTACGATTTTTCAGGATGGAAGTTTTTTGGTTGGGGGTTATTGGTATGATATCAATACTTTTGAATATATTCGAAAAACAATAAAATTATTTCCCGATGCCACCTTAAATGAAAACTTTGGAAATAATGGTTCCCTAATAGGAGTTTCTGGAGGTTATATTCAAGAAAACCAACGAATCATTTTAGATTCAAGTTTTACTGATTTTGAAGGTGGTATCACTATTGTCTATTCAAGGTTCTTTCCAGGTGGAACACAAGATACCAGTTTCCAGTTTAGTTCAAATTATACTGTAATGGGTAGTGCAGAATTTCTCGCATTAAACAGCGGAAAATTTTTAATTATCGGTACAGATATTTGGTATAATGGTCCTCCAATTAATATTATTCTTCAAAGATTCAACAACTCGCCTTTGTCCGCGCCCGATTTCAAAAACCAAAAAACAACCATTTACCCAAACCCATCAAACGGAATTTTTATAATTGAGAGTGATTTCCATTCTGAAAAAGAAGTATATCAAATCACAGATGTTACGGGAAAAATTATTGCTTTGGGCGAGCTAAATGAAAAGCAATCGCAGATTGATCTTTCTGCTGCTCAAAGCGGAGTTTATTTTTTGAAAACCGCTAATAGTGTTTTCAGATTGCTGAAGAATTAAAGCAAGTTTATTTCTCTTTTGAATTTGCAAATAGCCAATAGCATTTTGTACTTTCGGAATTCAAATAACTTTAAGCAATGCCATTGGTAACCCCACTTTCCCCGAACCACGACGCCGAAACACAACAATTGTCCGAATTCTTTAACGAAACGCTCGGCTTTTGCCCGAATAGCGTCCTCACCATGCAGCACCGCCCTGCAATCAGCAAAGCATTCATTAATTTGAACAAAGCCGTAATGGCGAATGAGGGGCGCGTTACTTCTGCCTTAAAACGGATGATCGCTTGGGTAAGCAGCAATGCAACAGGCTGCCGGTATTGCCAAGCGCACGCCATTCGCGCTGCGGAACGTTATGGTGCGGAACAGGACCAACTCGATAATATTTGGGAATATAGAACCCATCCCGCCTTTTCAGAAGCAGAACGTGCCGCTTTGGATTTTTCTTTAGCGGCCAGCCAAGTGCCAAATGCGGTGGATGAAGAAATAAAACAAAGGCTTTACAAATACTGGAACGAAGGTGAAATTGTGGAAATGTTGGGCGTTATCTCCCTTTTTGGTTATTTAAACCGCTGGAATGATTCCATGGGAACTTCCATTGAAGAAGGCGCCGTGGAAAGTGGTGAACAGTATCTTGGGGAGCATGGGTGGAACAAAGGGAAGCATGTTTAATCAATTTTCCCTTTTACAACAACAACAATCTCCCCTTTAGGCGGTTTAGCTTCAAAATGTTTAAAAACCTCCTCGGCAGTGCCGCGAACGGTTTCCTCGTGAAGCTTCGTCAATTCCCGCGAAACGGAAATTTGTCTTTCAGCACCAAAATATTCAACAAATTGGGCAAGCGTCTTTAACAGTTTGTGCGGCGATTCATAAAAAATGATGGTCCGAGTCTCTTCGGCCAAAAGTTCGAGACGGGTTTGCCTTCCTTTTTTCACAGGAAGGAAACCTTCAAAAACAAATTTATCATTCGGAAAACCACTATTTACTAATGCTGGTACAAATGCCGTGGCGCCGGGCAGGCAATCTACTTCAATATTGGCTTCAACACAGGCGCGAGTTAATAAAAACCCGGGGTCGCTGATGGCTGGAGTTCCTGCATCACTTATCAACGCAATATTTTCGCCATTTTGGATACGTTTCACAATCCCTTCCACGGTTTTGTGCTCGTTGTGCATGTGGTGGGAATGCATTTGGGTGCCGATTTCAAAATGTTTGAGGAGTTTTCCGCTATTGCGGGTGTCTTCGGCAAGAATTAAATCTACCTCCTTTAGCACTTCAACAGCGCGAAAGGTCATATCCTTTAGATTGCCAATGGGTGTTGGCACCAAATAGAGTTTTGCCATAACGTAATTGTGGCTTTTAGTTAAAACTCTTTTCAATAATATTCATAAACCGTTCAGAATATTCTTCTTTATTGAGCCAATAGTTGTAGTCGGGTTTTACTTTGCCTTTTATGAAATTTTGCGCTTCCTCAAAATTCCCCATTGTGTTTATTTGTGAAAGCACACGGGTATAATCCTCTGTTTGGCCTTCAAAAAGATGTTTTATGAATGCCAAACGATCGTTTAGCCCAATGTTCAAACCTTTGTTGATGGTGTCGTTCAAAGATTTTGCACGGGATTCCGTCATGGTTTTACTGGCCTCTGTTCCTTCAACGGATTTAGGGAAAAGTTCTGTGGTTTTTCGTTCAAATTCTGGCATTTGCTGGTAGCTTGATGCAAACTCCTCCAAATCATTTTTAATATATTTTGTGGTAGGCTTTTCCTGGGTCTTGGCAGTTTCGGTTTCGTGGTTTTTTGGAAGCATTTCGTCCAAAAGTTCGTCTATGCGCTCGCTTTCTTCCGGCATTTGTGCCACGATATCCTTTATTTTTTCCATCAAAGGTTCAATCAGGTCTTCCTTGTGTTCGGGTTGTGGCACTGGTTCGGGTTCTTTAAACCAGTTTTCCTCACGGAAACTTTTTGAATCTAGCGATTCAGCCGTTGGTTGTTCTGAAGGATCTTCCAGTTGATTTTCAAGATATTCAAGAACGGCCAATTTTTCATAAAGCTCACCCACCAACCCCTTTACGGAAGCGGTTTTAAACGTTTTTTCTTCTTCAATTAATAGCTGTGCTAGCGCTGTTACCTGCTCACGGACTTTCTTCTTCATATCTTTTTAAATTAACCGGATTTTCTATTTTGTTTTTATAAATTTACGCATCCTTTATGTAAACGTCAACTATTTTTGTTTTCTTGTTTAAAACCACAAACAATCTTCAAGTTGAATATGTTTACGAAATAGCATTAGTACTAAATGTTTAGCGTAAAATTAAACTATGTTTCTTGAAAATACCGTAAATCAGAAAGAACAATTTGGCTGGATTGAGGTAATCTGCGGTTCTATGTTTTCAGGAAAGACTGAAGAGCTAATCCGAAGGTTGAAACGCGCCCAATTTGCACGTCAAAAAGTTGAAATTTTTACACCTTCCATAGACACGAGATACGCCGAAGATGCTGTGACCAGCCACGATAGCAATCAAATTCGCTCAACACCTGTTCCTGCAGCGGCTAATATCCCAATTTTGGCTGATAACTGTGATGTTGTGGGCATAGACGAAGCCCAATTTTTTGATGACGAAATAGTGAAAGTGTGCAATGACCTCGCCAATCGCGGTGTTCGGGTAATAGTTGCAGGACTGGATATGGATTATAAAGGAAATCCATTCGGCCCCATGCCGGCTTTAATGGCAACTGCAGAGTATGTTACCAAAGTACATGCAGTGTGCACACGCACTGGAAATCTTGCCCATTACAGCTACCGAAAAGCAAAAAGCGAGGCACTCGTTCTGCTCGGCGAGACCGAAGAGTATGAACCGTTGAGCCGCGCTGCATTTTATAAGGCGCAACTACGCGATAAAGTAGTGAAACTGGAAGTAAAAGAAGCCGAAGAAATAAGCCAAGATAAATCTTCCCGCCGCGGCGGACAGGCCGAAAGAACGGGAAAACAAGCATAATATGCCTAAAGCCACTGAAACCTTATTAGAGATAGACCTTAACGCGCTAGACAATAATTACAGATACCTTACCTCAAAATTAAAACCAGAAACCAAAGTTTTGGCGGTGGTGAAAGCCTTTGCTTATGGAAGCGATTCCGTGGTTATTGCAAAGGAACTGGTTGATTTGGGCGTTGATTATTTCGCCGTTGCCTATGCTAACGAAGGGGAAACGCTAAGAAACGCAAAAATAGAAACGCCCATTTTGGTGCTCCATCCGCTTCCGGTCAATTATGAAACAATAGTCGATTGTTGCTTGGAACCGAGTATTTATTCCCGAAAGACATTGGAAGAATTCATCGCTTTCGCAGAAGTGAAAAAGCAGAAGGACTATTCAATCCACTTAAAATTCAATACAGGTTTAAACCGATTGGGCTTTGATGAAAATGATATTTCTTTTATAGTAGAAATGCTTTCAAAGACCAAAAGTGTAAAAGTGAGATCGCTATTTTCACATCTTGCCGCAAGTGAGGATTTAAAGCTGAAAGAATTCACGTTAGGGCAGATTGAAGGTTTCCGAAAAATATCAGAAGAGCTTACGGCAAAACTTGGGTATAAACCCTTACTGCACTGCGCCAACACTTCGGGAATAATAAACTATCCCGAAGCACATTTTGATATGGTCCGCACGGGAATTGGTTTGTACGGCTTCGGAAATGACAAAGAAGAAAACAAACATTTAAAACCCATCGGTACTTTAAAAACTGTTATTTCACAGATCCATAAGATTGAAAAAGGCGAAAGTGTAGGCTACAATCGAGGTTTTATAGCTGAAAAAACTACCCTTTCTGCAACCCTTCCCATTGGCCACGCTGATGGAATTCCACGTTCCTATGGAAAAGGAAAAGGCTGGGTGACCATAAATGGAAAAAAAGCACATATCCTCGGCAATGTCTGTATGGACATGATTATGGTTGATGTTACGCATATTGCTTGCCAAGAAGGCGATGAAGCTATTATTTTTGGCCCCTCCGCAACTGCCGAGGAATTATCAGCGGCAATAAATTCTATTTCCTATGAATTGATAACAGCAGTTTCGCAAAGGGTAAAACGCATTGTTTGTAGGAATTAACCATTGAATGGTAAAAAAACAAATAGTTTTAAGTAAATTAGTGTTTATTAACTTCTAAAAACCAATCAACATGTTAAAAGAATTTAGAGATTTTATTATGACCGGCAATGTGATAGACCTTGCCGTTGCTGTAATTTTGGCAGGTGCCGTGGGACTTGTTGTTACAGGATTTACCAATGATATGATTATGCCGCTCGTTGGGCATTTTACTGGCGGAATGGATTTTGCCGATCTAAAATATGTCTTGGATCCAGCCGTTGTTGGGGCTGATGGCGAAGTAGCCAAACCAGAAAATGCCATTATGTACGGACGTTGGATCAATGCCTTGATAAACTTGGTGATTGTTGGTTTTGTATTGTTTATAATCGTTAAGGCATATGCAAAAGTAAGAGCCAAAAAAGAAGAAGCTCCAGCGCCACCTCCAGGGCCGTCAGAAGTAGATTTGTTGATGGAAATTCGTGATGAACTCAGAAAAAAATAATTTACAGCCACCGCTACATTATATATTCTAACCTTAAACCCTCCAAAGCTTTATGCCTAGGAGGGTTCTTTTTTTGCTTTTTATTCCGAAAAAATCACTTCCTATAAACTACTTTTGCAAAAAATTAAACAATAATGAAATTAGCTTTGGTAGGTGCCACCGGAATGGTTGGCGAGGTAATGTTGAAAGTATTGCAGGAACGAAATTTCCCAATAGACGAACTGCTTTTGGTAGC
>JAGQYY010000054.1:0-8851 GCA_020435825.1 Aequorivita sp. | reverse complement strand
TGGAACTACGGTAATTGATAACTCCTCAGCTTGGCGTATGGAAGCGGATAAAAAACTCATCGTACCAGAAATCAATGCACAGTTGTTGACTAAAGACGATAAAATAATAGCTAACCCTAATTGTTCGACCATACAGTTAGTGATGGCTTTAGCTCCACTTCACAAGAGGTATAGAATGAAAAGAGTGGTGGTTTCTACCTACCAATCCGTTTCTGGGACTGGCGTAAAGGCCGTACAGCAAATGGAGAATGAAATGGCCGGAATAAAAGGCGAAATGGCCTACCCTTATCCAATCCACAGGAACGCATTGCCACATTGTGATGTTTTTGAGCCAAATGGATATACCAAAGAAGAAATGAAATTGGCGCGAGAGCCCCAAAAGATATTGGATGACCGTACTTTTTCAGTGACCGCTACAGCGGTGAGAATTCCAACAGCTGGCGGACATAGTGAGGCGGTTAATGTACAGTTTGAAAATGATTTTGAATTGGGTGATATCCGTAAAATTCTGCACGAAACACCAGGTATTACCGTTCAGGACAATCCAGATACAAACACATACCCGATGCCTATCTACGCACATGATAAAGATGAAGTGTTTGTCGGTCGTATCCGTCGTGATGAAACACAACCCAATACATTGAATATGTGGATTGTGAGCGATAATCTTCGGAAAGGAGCTGCAACGAACGCCGTTCAAATAGCAGAATATTTGGTTAAGCATTCACTTGTTTGATTATTTTTAAGATAAAAATTAAATATTTTTTTAAAATTTTGTTAAAAAAACGCACTTTATTTAAAGGTGCGTTTTTTATTTTTCAGTATCTTTAAAGGATTAACCCATAAACGTAAAGCCTATGAATTCAACTTTTACTAAAATCCTGAGAATCATTTTAGGCTTAGGATTACTATTTTTTGGACTAAGCAAGCTGATCCAATTCAATTATTTGCCAACACATATTTATACTGGCGATGAAGCTATTCTTATTGACTCGTTTAGCAAAACGGGCTACATTTTAAAAGTTGTGGGAACTTTTGAAATATTTACTGGGTTGCTTTTGTTGTTTAACAAGTGGGTTCCATTTGCTTTACTTTTATTGGCGCCCATTTCAGTAAATATTTTACTTTTTCATCTTTTTATGGATACTCCAGGCCTTATTTTGGCTTTGGTAGTGATAGTCCTAAATGCTATCTTGATATATAAACATTGGAAAGTTTACAGACCGTTATTTCTTTGAAATTGAATGTTTCTGATAAAATAAAGGCTTTCTTAACGAGGGCCTTTTTCTTTGCATTCAACTATTTTCTTTAAACTTAAAAAATGTACATTTACATTTCGTAAAAAAATAAATATTATGAAGTTTTCAATCGTCCCTGCAATTTTAATCCTTGCATTTATTGGCTGCAAAGAAGAACCCAAAAAAGAAACAATTTCCGTGACCTATCCGCAGACAAAAAAAGTAGATACCGTGGACACCTATTTTGGTGTTGAAGTGAAAGATCCATACCGTTGGTTGGAAGATGACCGCAGTGAAGAAACTGCAGCATGGGTAAAAGCTGAAAACGAAGTAACATTTTCCTATTTGGAAAAAATTCCTTTTCGGGAAGAACTGAAAAATCGTCTTTCCAATCTTTGGAATTATGAAAAAGTGGGAGCTCCTTTTCACGAAGGAAATTATACCTATTTCTATAAAAATGACGGATTACAAAACCAATATGTTTTATATCGCTATAAAACAGGGGAAGAACCAAGTACAGCCGAAGTATTTTTGGATCCCAACACTTTTAAGGAAGACGGGACTATTTCTTTGGGTGAAACAAGTTTTAGCAAAGACGGCAGTAAGCTGGCATACAGTATTTCTGAAGGCGGAAGCGATTGGAGGAAAGTTCTTGTAATGAATACCGAAACAAAGGAATTGGTTGGTGATACGTTAAAAGATATCAAGTTCAGCGGACTTTCATGGAAGGGCGAGGACGGTTTTTACTATTCCAGTTACGATAAGCCTAAAGGCAGTGAGCTTTCGGCAAAAACCGATCAGCACAAAGTGTATTACCATAAAATGGGGACCCCACAAAGTGAAGACAAGGTAATTTTTGGAGCTACCCCAGAGGAGAAGCACCGTTATATAAATGCAAGTGTTACAGAGGATAATAATTATTTGGTGGTAAGAGCGAGTACCTCAACTTCTGGCAATAAACTTTTTATAAAGGACTTGACAAAACCTGGAGCACCCTTTGTAACTATTTTGGGCGATACTGATTCTGATACTTCTATTTTGGAAAATGTAGGGTCGAAACTATATATTGTTACAAACAGAAATGCTCCAAACAAAAAAATTGTTACCGTAGAAGCTAGTAATCCTACGCCAGATAATTGGGTAGATTTTATTCCTGAAACTGAAAATGTTCTTTCACCTAGTACCGGAGGGGGAAATATTTTTGCAAACTATATGGTTGATGCTGTTTCAAAAGTATTGCAATACGATTATGACGGAAAATTGATTCGTGAAGTAAAACTTCCGGGCGTTGGTTCGGCAGGTGGTTTTGGAACCAAAAAAGAGGAAAAGGAATTGTACTATTCTTTCACAAATTACGTTACGCCGGGCAGTATCTATAAATACGACATTGCAAGCGGTGATTCTGAATTATTCATAAAACCCGAAATAGACTTCAACCCAGAAAACTTTGAAAGCCACCAAATTTTTTATACCTCAAAGGATGGTACCAAAATCCCAATGATCATAACCCACAGAAAAGGGTTGAAAATGGACGGAAAAAATCCAACAATACTTTACGGTTATGGTGGGTTTAATATTAGCCTTACGCCAAGTTTTAGTATTGCAAATGCTGTTTGGATGGAGCAAGGAGGTGTTTATGCGGTACCAAATCTTCGCGGTGGCGGTGAGTATGGAAAAAAATGGCACGATGCGGGTACGCAGATGAAAAAGCAAAATGTATTCGATGATTTTATAGCGGCTGCAGAATATTTAATTAAAAACAACTATACTTCCAGCGACTATCTTGCGGTTCGTGGAGGTTCAAATGGAGGATTGCTTGTGGGCGCAACTATGACCCAAAGGCCAGACTTGATGAAAGTGGCCCTTCCTGCTGTAGGTGTTTTAGATATGCTACGCTACCATACATTTACTGCTGGAGCGGGTTGGGCTTATGATTACGGTACGGCTGAGGACAGCAAGGAAATGTTTGAATATTTAAAAGGCTATTCACCATTGCACAATGTAAAGGAAGGCGTGGAGTATCCAGCAACTTTAATCACTACCGGCGATCACGATGATAGGGTAGTACCTGCACACAGTTTTAAATTTGCCGCGGAACTTCAGGCGAAGCAAACAGGAAACAACCCGGTTTTAATTAGAATTGAAACCGACGCCGGTCACGGAGCGGGAACACCTGTGAGCAAAACCATTGAGCAGTATGCAGATATTTTCGGATTTACCCTTTTCAATATGGGTTATGAAGATTTGCCTGAAAACATCAATAAAGAGATAAAGCAATAATTTAAAAGTCCCTCAAATTTTTTGAGGGGCTTTTTTAATCTAACTTTTCAGTTAATTTTTTAAAGATTTTCTTGGGGTCTTTATTTTCGTATAGAATTTCATAAACACTGTCAATTATTGGCGTTTTTGCTTTTTTCTTTCCCTTTTGTTGGTTGAGGTTATAAGCACTCTTGGTAGCGTAATAACCTTCGGCAATCATACTCATTTCAAGCTGGGCACTTTTTACCGTGTATCCTTTGCCTATCATTGTTCCAAACAATCTATTGCGACTAAAAACGGAATATCCTGTAACCAAAAGATCGCCCAAATAAGCTGAATCATTAATGTCGCGCTTCATTTTGTGAACTTTCTTTACATACTTCTTCATTTCACGGATGGCGTTGCTCATCAACACGCTTTGAAAATTATCTCCATAACCCAATCCGTGCGCAATTCCAGCTGCCACAGCATATATATTTTTGAGCATTGCTGCGTATTCTATTCCCAAAACATCGTCGTTGGTAGTACATTTAATGTAATCACTGCTTAAGGCGTTTGCAACCATTTTTGCCTTTTCATCATCAGCACTAGCTATAGTGAGGTATGATAACCTTTCAAGTGCAACTTCTTCAGCGTGGCAGGGGCCGGAGATTACACCAATATTATTAAAAGGAACTTTATAATGGGTATTAAAATGATCTCCCACTATAAGACTGGTTTCGGGAACGATGCCCTTAATTGCTGAGAAAACTATTTTGTCTTCCAAAGAAACTGTTAGCTTTTCAAGTTCCCTTTCAAGGAAAGCGGATGGTATTACAAAAATGAGGCAATCTGCACAGCTTATGGTCTCATTAATATCATTGCTTAGCTTGAGCTGTTTCAAATTGAATTCAACCGAACTTAAATAATTGGGGTTGTGGCCGTGCTTTTTAAGATGTTCTAGTGCGTAATTACTTCGCATATACCAACAAACCTCATCTAGATTTTCGCAGAGCATTTTAACAATAGCCGTCGCCCAGCTTCCACCACCAAAGACCGCAAATTTTGGTTTTTCTTGCATTTATTAAAATTATGAATTCAAAAGTAAACAATTCTTATTTTATCAAAACATTTAACAGTAGCTTAAGATTGTCGGTACAATGTTTTTAAGGTATTCGTCGTTATGGCTTTTGATTATTGAGATGAAACTTCAAATCATTTCGAAAGTTGTTTCAATGATTTTGGTTGGTTATTTAGTTGAGGCCGCTCCCCAAGTGTTAATTTGGTGGGGCGGTTTTTTTATTTATAAAAATTCATCTCATCCAAATATTTCCAGACTTCCGCAGAGAGCATGGGTTGTATGTTTTTTCCGGCTTTTATTCCATTTCGGATAAATGTTGAAGAAAGCTCAATTATAGGCGCATTAACTTTCTTTATCTTTTTGTGATTGTCAAATTGAGTTTCAACAATTCCTTCGGAAATTCTCGGATAAACGTAGATTGAATAGCGTTCTAAAATTACTTCGTAGTTTTTCCACTTGTGAAGGCTTTTCAAATTGTCCTCGCCCATAATCAAACAGAAATTCTTTTCGGGATATTTTTCTTCCAGATATACCAAGGTATTCACAGTATAATTGGGCTGCGGCAGGTCAAATTCAACATTGCTGGCCTTTAGTTTTGGATAATCCTCAACCGCAATCCGAACCATTGCCAAACGGTGGTGGTCTTCCAAAAGTGTTTTTTTCTTTTTATGCGGATTGTGGGGCGTAACCACAAACCAAACCTCATCCAGATCGCTGAACTCCACCATATGGTTGGCAATAATCAAATGCCCCACGTGAATGGGGTTGAACGTGCCAAAATAAAGCCCTATTTTTTTTGAAGCCTTCAAAGTTAAAAACCGTTCATTTTTTGATGAAATCTTCTACCAAGTCGTGCGCTTCCTTTAACGCGGTCTCAAGATCATGATTTTTTATGATTTTGTCGAACTGTGGAGCAGTGGCCAATTCTACCGAAGCCTTGGCAATGCGCATATTGATGCGCTCGTCACTTTCGGTCTTTCGTTTTTTCAAACGAATTTTCAGCTCGTCAATGCTGGGTGGTTTTACGAAAACTGCCAGTGTTTTTTCAGGATATTTCTTTTTAATGCGAAGTCCGCCAGCAACGTCAATGTCAAAAATCACGTTTTTGCCGTGGCTCCAAATACGTTCTACCTCACTTTTCAAAGTGCCGTAGAAATTGTCACGGTACACTTCTTCCCACTCCAAAAAATCGCCGTTTTTTATGTGCTGTTTAAAATTGTGCAATGAAATGAAATAATAGTTCTCGCCGTGCTTTTCATCGCCGCGCGGTTCACGGGAAGTGCAGGAAACCGAAAATTCCAAATTGAGATCTTCCTGTTTCAGCAAATGCTGTACGATGGTGGTTTTTCCGCTGCCGGATGGTGCTGAAAAAACAATCAATTTTCCTCCTTCCATCTATAAAACATTTAAAGCCTGTTCCTTAATTTTTTCCAATTCGTCCTTCATTTGCACTACCACTTGCTGCATCGGTGCATAATTTGCCTTGCTGCCAATGGTGTTTATTTCGCGGCCGATTTCCTGGGTGATGAACCCCAGTTTTTTTCCGTTGGAATCGTGGGAATTTAAGGACTGTTCAAAATAATCCAAGTGGTTTTTAAGACGCACTTTTTCTTCGGTAATGTCATATTTTTCGAGGTAATAGATCAATTCCTGCTCAAAGCGGTTTTCGTCCACTTTTTCCTTTAAATCCGCAACCGCCTTGCGCAATCTTTCCTTTACACCGTCAATTCTTTCGGGATCCAAAGCAACCACTTCATCCAACAATTTTGAAATAGTCCGGGTGCGTTCCAAAAAATCATTTTCTAACACCAAACCTTCGTCGGTTCTATATTTGTTAATGGCCCCCAGCGCTTGGTCAATTCCTTTTAAAATAGCGGCATACTCCGTTTCGTCAATTTCCTCACGTTCTGTTTTCAAAGCATCTGGCATACGTACCGCCATTTTCAAAAGTTCCACGGGGTCGCCGTTTACAACATTTGAAAGTTGCTTCATATATTGTTTTACAACACTTTCGTTAAGTTGGGTGGTAACTTCTTCGCCCGTAACTTCAATGTAAAGTGAAAAATCAACTTTTCCTCTTTGCAATGATTTTGCGAGCAGATCGCGTATTTCAAGTTCCTTTTCCCGATAAGCCGAAGGCACGCGCGTATTCAGGTCAAGCCCTTTGCTGTTTAGCGATTTAATTTCGATATTAATGGTTTTGGAAGGCAACTGAACAACTTCTTTGCCGTAGCCCGTCATGGATTGGATCATATTCCTGTTTTATTGAAGGGCAAAGGTAATTAATTCTGAATTCTTAATTCTGAATTCAGAATTATAACGAAGAGTTGTTTAAAAACTCCAACGTTCGCTTTTCGCTGTAATACAATTTATTGGTTTGGTGAAAACCCACATGCCCGCCGTATTTTGGAATTTCAAGATGCACGTTTTTCATTTTTGAAGCTAATGCTATTGGATAACATTCCGAAGAAAGAAAGCTATCATTTTCGGCATTCAAAATATAGACTGGAATTTTTATATTCGGAAAAAACTGCAGGCTGCTGTTCTTTTCATAATAATCAAAGGCATCCTTAAAACCGTGCGCCGGAGCGGTGTACAAATTGTCGAAGGCTTCAAGCGATTTAATTTTTTTGTAATCGGAAAGGGTCATTTTTTCGGGGAAATCCTTCATTTTGGCTTTGTACTTCTTCCGAAGATTAATCAAAAATGAATTTCTATACACCCAATTGTAAAATTGGTTGAGCGATTCCAAAGAGCCTTTCAAATTGAGCGGTGTGGAAATGGCAACCGCTTTTTTTATTTCCTTCGGAAAAGATTCGCGCTCGCCCAAATATTTCAAGAGCAAATTTCCACCAAGGCTGAAACCTACGAGCGCTATTTCAGTGTATTTATCTTTTTTCAGAATAGAATTGATTACGGCTTCCAAATCGTCGGTTTTTCCGGCATTGTAGGATTGGTACGAAAGATTGGTTTCTCCGCTGCAGCCGCGGAAATTTACTGCCGCAACATCCCAGCCGTTTTCAACCAAAATCTTTGCCTGCCCTTTAATGTAGGCGCGCTGCGCATTTCCTTCCAAACCATGAAGCAGGACGGCAACTTTTTGTTGACTTTTTTCAGAAAAAGACCAATCAATATCCATAAAATCGCCATCGGGCAATTGCAAACGTTCGCGCTGTTGCTCCAACGTTGGCGAAGGCCGAAGCTTTGCCGAATAAATAGTGGAAAAGTGTCCGTTTTTAAAAGGGAAATTCGGCTTATAATTGCTTTGGATTAGCGGCATTCTCAATGAATAATTTTAACAGAAACAAAACACATTTACTATGCTTGCATAACAAAAGTAACGTAAATTTGTATAAAACTTTTAAGATGTACACAAAACAATTTGAAATACGCTGGAGCGATGTGGACGCCAACCGCCATTTGCGCAATAGTGCCTACATAGATTATATGAGCCATACGCGAATGAGCTTTTTGATGGAAAATGGGCTGGACCAACAACACTTGTCAAAATACGATTTGGGCCCCGTTGCCTTTTATGAGCATATGTATTATTTCCGGGAAGTTTTTCCCGGAAAACCGGTACGGGTTTCGCTTCAGTTGAAAGGGATTTCTGAGGATGGCATGTACTTTCAATTCCTTCATAATTTTTATGACGAAAACGGTAAAAATTTTGCCCGTTGCGAAATGATGGGTGGCTGGATAGACCTGAAAACCAGAAAACTTGTTGGTCTTCCCAGGGAATTTTACCAAAAGTTTGATGCGCTTGAAAAAACCGAGGACTTCAAAACACTTACCAAGGAAGACACCCGAAAGTATAATGAACGCCCACAGGATCTGGAATCAAAGAATTAATACAGAAACCCTTAATTGGGATGGATTGATTTTTTGGCCGCCGCAACCGTTTTTGGGCTGCTTCCTATAAAAATTTCGTTATTGTTTACAATTACAGGACGTTTCAAAAAAGTGTAGTGTTCCAAAATGAGTCCTTTATAATCTTCTTCCAAAAGGTTTTCATCTTTTAAATTGCGCTCTTGATAAAGTTTCGCCCTTCTGCTGAAAAGCTTTTCATAGCTATCCGTAAGGTTGAACAGTCCGTCTAACTCTTCTTCAGTAATCCCCTGTATTTTTATGTCCTGTTTTAAGAACGATGAAGGGATTTCTATTTCGTCCATCACTCTTTTACAGGTATCACAACTTGATAAATAATATACTTTTTGCATAGAAGTCATCTTGACTTTTTTCAATTGGTTAAAAAATGGCTCTTTTGAGCCTGCTTTTCGTCTTTTTATCCTTT
>JAGQYY010000053.1 GCA_020435825.1 Aequorivita sp. | reverse complement strand
ATTGACGAAGCAACCGCAAACGAAATAAACGATCTTTTCTGCGAAGTCGTGATCGCACCATCTTTTTCAGCAACAGCACAAGAAATTTTAGAAGGAAAAAAGAACCGAATTTTATTGGTTCAAAAAGAAATTGAACTACCTTCAACAACCGTTAGAACTTGTTTGAACGGTGTTTTGGTTCAAGACAAAGACAATATTACTGACAGCGCAGAAATTTTAACGCAGGCAACAAACAATAAACCCAATTCCGCAGAGTTAGAAGACTTGTTGTTCGCTTCAAAGATTTGCAAACACACAAAGTCAAACACCATTGTTTTGGCAAAGGGAAAACAACTTTGCGCCAGCGGAACCGGCCAAACCAGCCGCGTTGATGCATTACGGCAGGCAATTGAAAAAGCAAAATCCTTTAATTTTAACCTTGAAGGTGCCGTGATGGCAAGTGATGCTTTTTTTCCGTTTCCCGATTGTGTGGAAATTGCGGACAAGGCAGGAATAACAGCGGTAATACAGCCTGGAGGGTCAATCAAGGACCAGTTGAGCATCGATTATTGTAACGAAAACGAAATGGCAATGGTATTTACCGGAACACGCCATTTTAAGCATTAAATTTTATTACATTTGTTAAAAACCAAACCCAACACGTTAACCCTCAATACCACCAATTTAAAACTATGGGATTTTTTGACTTCCTGACTGAAGAAATAGCCATTGACCTTGGTACTGCAAATACCCTGATAATCCATAACGACAAAGTTGTTGTGGATGCGCCCTCTATTGTTGCACGCGACAGAACTACGGGGAAAATTATCGCCGTAGGGCGTGAAGCCGCGATGATGCAGGGCAAAACCCACGAAAACATTAAAACTATCCGTCCGTTGAAAGATGGGGTAATTGCAGATTTTGACGCAAGCGAGAAGATGATAAACATGTTTATCAGTGACATTCCTGCATTAAAAAAGAAATGGCTGAAACCTTCGTTGCGAATGGTGGTTTGTATTCCAAGTGGAATTACTGAAGTAGAAATGCGTGCGGTTAAGGAAAGTGCCGAACGTGTTAACGGAAAAGAGGTTTACCTTATTCATGAGCCTATGGCAGCCGCCATTGGTATTGGTGTTGATATTATGCAGCCCAAAGGAAATATGGTTGTGGACATAGGAGGGGGAACTACAGAAATTGCAGTAATCGCCCTTGGTGGGATTGTTTGCGACAAATCCATAAAAATTGCCGGTGACGTTTTTACAAATGATATTGTGTATTACATGCGCACTCAACACAACCTGTATGTTGGTGAGCGCACTGCTGAAAAAATAAAAATCCAGATTGGTGCCGCCACGGAAGATCTTGAACTTCCACCAGATGAAATGGACGTACAGGGTCGTGATTTGCTTACCGGAAAACCAAAACAGGTTCAAACTTCCTATAGAGAGATTGCGAAAGCATTAGACAAATCCATTCTTCGAATTGAAGATGCGGTTATGGAAACCCTTTCGCAAACACCACCTGAGCTTGCCGCAGATATTTACAACACTGGAATTTATCTTGCTGGTGGTGGATCTATGCTTCGCGGACTGGACAAAAGGCTTTCGCAAAAAACCGATCTTCCGGTTTATATTGCCGAAGACCCGCTACGTGCCGTAGTTCGTGGTACAGGAATTTGCTTGAAAAACCTGAACAAGTATAAAAGCGTACTGATTAAATAATTTTTCAGAAGAATCCATTTCCCTGAAAAACTTAAATAGAATAATTGCCCATTTATGGCGTTGCTCCCAATAGAAAGCAGAATATTTTAACCCCGCAAAGCAATGCAGCAGATTATATTTTTCTTCATTCGGAATAAAAACTTCCTGTTGTTTGCCGTGCTTTTTGCAATTTCCGTAGCGCTTACCATCCAAACGCACAACTATCACAATGATAAGTATATAAGCTCTGCCAATTATATTACAGGCGGGATATATACTTTTAGAAATAATGTTGCCGACTATTTTTCGTTGGGAAAAGAAAACGAACAATTGCTTCAGGAAAATTTAATGCTTCGGAAGAAACTGGATCAATTTAAGGAGGTTGTAAACGTTGAAAAACTGGACAGCACCTTTCTTTCCAGTAAGTTTACCTATTTCACGGCACGGGTAATCAACAATAATTATTCAAAAACCAAAAACCAGCTTACGCTCGATAAAGGCCGGAAAGACAGTATAAAAATTGATCTGGCCGTAATATCTTCCAAAGGAATTGTTGGCATTGTAAGCGATGTTTCCGAAAACTACGCAACAGTTCAATCAATCCTAAATACACAAAGTAGAATTAATGCAAAACTAAAAAACTCTGGGGATTTTGGTTCTCTTAAATGGGACACAAAAAATCCAAATATAGCACAGTTGATAGATATTCCTCGTATCGCTAAAATTAAAAAAGGTGACACAATCGTAACTGGTGGGAGATCTACTATTTTTCCCGAAGGAATTTTAATTGGCACCATAAAAGATTTTCACCTTGACAATGACGACAATTATTATTATGTGAATATTGATCTTTTCAATGATATGACAAGCCTGGAGCATGTTTATTTGATTGAAAATAATGATGCCCAAGAAATTATAGAACTGGAAAAAGGAGTGGAAGATGAAGAACAATGATATTATTGTAAATATCGTTCGGTTTATTGTACTTGTTTTTCTTCAAGTACTGATGCTTAACAATATAAATATTGCAGGCTATATAAATCCATATCTATATATATTCTTCATTTTAATGTATCCTTTAGACGGAAATAAGGGGCTTTTAATCTTTTTGAGTTTTCTTTTGGGACTTTCTATAGATATTTTTGAGGATTCCGGAGGGGTTCATGCTGCTGCCTGTGCCTTCATCGCTTACATTCGGCCCGTGGTTTTAAAATATTCCTTTGGAGTGAGTTATGAATACAACAGTGTAAAAATTAAAAAAGCAGACCCAATGGAAAGGCTTACTTATATAGCATCATTGGTTTTTATGCATCATTTCGTGATGTTTTCTTTGGAAATTTTTAGTGTAAAACATATACTGCTGCTACTAAAATCTACGTTGTTTTCAGGGATATTTACCATAATTTTGATAGTGTGTACCTTGGTTCTGTTCAATAGAAAATCTACATGAGAAAAGTTGTTCTTTTAGCATTGGTTCTTTTTAGCGGCGTTCTCTTTGCGGCTAGGCTTTTCTATTTGCAGATTTATGATGCTTCCCCAGACTCACTTGCCCAAAACAGTGCTATTAAGGTAATGTATGACTATCCGCAAAGAGGTTATATGTTTGACCGTAACAATAAACTTTTGGTCTCAAACCAACCGTCTTATGATGTGATGGTGATTCCAAAAGACGTAAAGCCTTTAGACACTTTGGAGTTTTGTGGTTTATTAAAAATTACCAAAGAAGAATTTAAAGAAATACTTCGCAAAGCGCGCGTATATTCGCCAAGGCTTCCTTCAGTAGTGCTTCCGCAATTGAACAAAGCTGATTACGCATCCCTTTCGGAGAAAATGTATAAATACCAAGGATTTTACATTCAACGCCGTTCCCTTCGTGAATATCAAGTGAATCATTCTTCCAATGTGATGGGCTACATTGCCGAAGTGAATAACGCCATAATAGAAAAAAATCCATATTACCAAATGGGCGAACTCATTGGTACCGCAGGTGTAGAAAAGGAATATGAAGACGTGCTTCGCGGTATTAAAGGAGTGAAATATATCCAAAGAGACCGATTCAACAGAGATATTGGACCCTATAAAGATGGAATTTTTGATACGCTACCAGAACGCGGAAATGATATTCAATTAACCATTGACGCAACCCTTCAAAAATATGGTGAGGAATTAATGATTCACAAACGTGGAGGCATTGTGGCCATTGAACCAGATACCGGAGAAATTCTTGCGCTAATTACAGCTCCCAGTTACGACCCCTCATTATTGGTTGGACGTGATCGCTCAAAAAATTTCACAAAGTTGTGGTACGACACCATTGGAAAACCGCTTTATGACAGGGTTCTAATGGGTGAATATCCTCCGGGCTCGCCCTTTAAAACGCTTACTGCATTAGTGGGACTTCAAGAAAAAGTAGTTGATACTCTTGATAAGTTTTACTGTTATCACGGCTACCGCTATGGAAATAGAATTTTAGGCTGCCATAACCATCCAACGCCACTTGCAATGGTTGGTGGTATTGCCAACAGTTGTAATGCATATTTCTGTAACGTATATAAAAGGATTATAGATAAATATCCAACACCACAAGAAGGGATTGATGCCTGGAGAAAAGATTTAATGAGTTTTGGTTTGGGAGATTTTTTAGGTTATGATCTACCTAGTGGGAAAAGAGGAAATATCCCCACTTCAAAATATTACAATAAAATACACGATTTTCCTGCACATAACTGGAATACACTGGCCACCATTTCCAATGCTATCGGGCAAGGCGAAGTTTTGCTTACCCCCATGCAGATGGCAAATTTTACTGCAGCAATAGCTAACCGTGGATATTATTATACACCCCATATAATAAAAAACATTATTGGACCTGACACAATACCTAAGAAATTTAAGGAAAAACACTATACCGCCATAGACCAAGAAAATTTTAAGCCAGTGGTTGAAGGCATGTACCAAGTTTACGAACGTGGAACAGCTTCTTCAATTAAAGTTCCTGGAATAGCAGTTTGTGGAAAAACAGGTACTGCGGAAAATTTCACCAAAATAAACGGTAAACGTGTTCAACTTACAGACCATTCCATTTTTGTGGCTTTTGCACCAAAAGACAACCCAAAAATTGCCATCGCCGTTTTTGTTGAAAACGGTTATTGGGGCTCCCGCTGGGCAGGACGCATTGCCGGACTTATGATCGAAAAATATCTTAAAGGCGAAATAACCCGAACCGATATGGAAAAATATGTACTGGAGGGAAGCCTTGAAGCAGAATATGCCAAACCATACAGCGGTCAACCTTTTTCAATAAATCATTAATGGCAGCAAACAAAAGTTATGTTCGGTTTGACTGGTTGATGATTTTTATGTACATCGCCTTAGTTTCCATGGGGTGGATAAATATCTATTCAGCTTCTCTTAGCGATGCCGCAAAAGGTTTTTTTGATTTCGATCAAATCTATGGCAAACAGATGATCTGGATTGGGCTGAGCGTTATCTTAATTATTTTTGTACTCGCCATTGAATCTAAGTTCTATGAACGTTTCGCAAGTATTATATACATAGCTTCCTTAGCATCGCTTGTTGGGCTTTTTATCTTTGGAAAAACTATCGCGGGTGCTACTTCTTGGTATGATTTCGGCGGGATCAGCATTCAGCCCAGTGAGTTTGTGAAGGCTACAACAGCATTGGCACTTGCAAAATACGTAAGTGACATTCAAACAAATATGCAGGATTTAAAAAACCAAATAGTAGCTTTTATTATTCTTGCCTTACCTGCAATCTTAATTATCCTACAGCCTGATCCTGGAAGTGCACTCATCTATGCTGCTTTTGTCTTTCCGCTATACAGAGAAGGTCTTCATGGAGTATATTTATTGTTGGGACTTTTTGCAGTTATGCTATTTATTTCCACACTTGCTTTTGGTGCGGTCTGGGCTGCAGTCGGGGTAATATTATTGGCAGGAATTCATTTTTATAGAAATAGAAAAAAAAGGCCCAACATTATAAAATATGTACTCATTGTTACAACCTGTGTTGCGTTTGCGTTTTCAGTAAGCTATATTTTCAACAATGTTTTTAAACAGCATCACCGTGATCGTTTTAATATTGTTTTGGGAAAAGAGGTTGACGCCCGTGGAATTGGTTACAACACACATCAAAGTGAAATTGCAATTAGCAATGGTGGCTGGCTTGGAAAAGGCTGGACACAGGGAACTCAAACCAAAGGAAATTTTGTGCCAGAACAACATACCGATTATATTTTTAGTACCGTAGGCGAGGAATGGGGCTTTTTAGGGAGTATGATAGTTGTTCTGTTATTTGTTGGGTTGATAACAAGAATTATTTATCGGGCAGAAAAACAAAAAAATCAATTCGGAAGGGTTTATGGATATAGTGTCGCTGCTATCCTATTTTTTCACTTTTTTGTGAATATAGGTATGGTAACAGGAATTTTTCCAACAGTAGGAATCCCGCTTCCTTTCTTTAGTTATGGTGGTTCCGCGCTTTGGGGCTTTACTATTTTGCTTTTTATTTTTGTTAAGTTAGATGGTTCAAACTATTATTACGCATAAGTAATTAAAATTTGAATCGAGTTGAAGTTAAAAAAAACGTTGAATACTGACTTCAGAAAACTATTTCTTCCCCCAAGCTTTTAAATCAATCGTGCTTTCCATCTTATTTTCAACTGAATCAGGCAATTTTGGAAAAAAATCTATCCCTGTTGCAGCTTCAATTTCATCGACAGAAACGGCAAACTCATAAAAACTTTCACTTGACGGTTTATTTGGAATTAAAAACGCAATTGCTTTATAATTTCCATCGGAAACATCCACGATTATTTTGTAAAATTCGTTCGGAACCGAAACATTTTCATCGCCAATGGTTTTCATTTTTCCTCTTAAAACACCACCTGTAACGACGTAAACCCCATCATATTTTTCAGCCCAAAACCTCACTTTTTGCTCCAGTCGGTTCCATATTCCAACATTGAAATCATGATCCTGCGGACTAATATTACTCGTTAAAAAAGTTTCATTATACGCTTCAAAAGACATTCTTCTATCACCGGCCGGGCAAAGATGGCCTCTATCGTAACCAGAATTTTTATAATTGCGCCAATCTGCTGATTTTGTTTTAACTTTTTTATCTTCAATAAAATAAGGGCGTTCGTATTCATTTTTTGAAAGATCGGTTTTAGCAAGTTCATAAGCCACCCATTCTGCCTGTTCGTTTTTTTCAGAATAAGAAAGTGTAAAAAAATTATGTTCTACAATGGCACCTGTTGTTGACTCGGGAAGAAATGAATCATCAAATTCATTGGAATCGTTTCTAGTAGTATTTGCTGGTAAAGATTTTGAAATTGGCGCATCGCTTTCATTATTTATAAAATCGTCTGCATAATACAATGCAACGGTTACAATGATAACTACTAATGGGTAAATGTATTTTCGGTTCATTAAAAATTAATTAATCGTTCCGCACATCCATCGCATCGCGCAGTGCATTTCCTATTAACATAAAAGCGGTAACCAAACTCATAATGGCCAGCCCTGGAATTAGGGCAAGATAGGGTTTTCCCAAAATAATATAGGCATAATGGTCTTTAATAATCCCGCCCCAACTGGGCATGGGCGGTTGTGCCCCAATTCCCAAAAAAGAAAGCCCGCTTTCAATAAGAATGGCACTTGCAAAATTTGCCGCCGAAATTATAATTACCGGCGCCATGCTGTTTGGCAAAATATGCTTTACAATTATTCTAAAATCATTAAAGCCCAAAGCTCGGGCAGCGGTAACATATTGCATCTGTTTTACGCCCATAACCTGCCCACGGACCACGCGGGCAACTTCTACCCACATTGTGAGCCCAACGGCTATAAAAACCTGCCAAAACCCCTTCCCTAGAGCCAATGTAATGGCAATTACCAATAGCAGTGTTGGAATGGACCAGGTAACGTTAATGAGCCACATAATGGCGGCATCCACTTTTCCACCAAAATATCCAGCAATGGCCCCCAGTGCGATTCCAATAACTAAGGAAATAAAAACAGCTACAAAGCCAATGGCCAACGAAACACGAATGCCAATCAACATACGGCTCAATAGGTCACGGCCATATTTATCAGTTCCGAGAAGGAATTTTTTTTCTGAAATATATTTTTCTGGAATTTCTTTTACGAAAGATACTTTTGGAAAAAGCGAAAGCGGGTATTCTTTCTGCAGTCCATCTATTCCATCAGGCGTATATTCAGTAATTTCAATAGAATTTTCAGTCAAAGAATATTTTGAAATAGGAATTTCTGTATCCGCATTCTTTTTTCCAAAGAAGAAAACTGACAATGGATTCTGTTTTTCCACAGCAGCGGGAATGGTTAACATCTGCACTGAGAATCCAGGATTTTTAGAATGTACGGAAAGGTGCATTTGGTTTGCGTTCTGAGAATTGTCCGGAGCAAGTGCATACGCAAAAATCGCAACCAAAATACAAAGCGTCAAAAAACCCAAACTAAAAACGCCCCAAAAGTTTTTTTTGAACTTTCGGAGCGCTATTCTTGCTAATGAAGTGGAGTTTTTCACACTTCAAATTTAGTAAAATTTAGCTTCTAACTTTAAGAAACTAGCAATGCCTTCATCCTTTTATTAATTTTTAATGTCAGCCACTTTTCCAGCTTTAATGTTATTGAGCTTTAAGTCTTCTAGTACGTGGACAGCTTCTTCAATATACATATCCTTGCTTAGGTTTTTGTGCCATCTTTTTCGTTTTTCAGACAAGATTGTGTCTTGTTTCATCAATTCTGTCTCATAGGGTAAAGATTCAAAACTTAGTTGGTTGTCATAATTATCGATAGCATCAAAACGCTTAGTTTCTTTTTTGCGTTGTTCAATTTCGGAACTGTACTCATTATAATTGAGATTTACTTCTTTTTCATCTCTACGCGCTTTTATCCATTTTGCGTTATCATCAATCAACTTTAATTGTTCGTTTTGGGCCATACGTGCTTTGCTTTTTTGAATGGTTTCGTCGTAATCAATATACCCGTCCCAAACATCATATTTTGCTGCATCAATTTTGTCATAAGGTAATGGATTTGGATAATCTCTTTCACCAACATCAATATAGCTATAACGATCTGGCATTACCACATCGCTTTTCACTCCTTCCAATTGGGTGGAACCACCATTAACACGGTAGAATTTTTGTGATGTTATTTTCAAAGCTCCCAAATCTCCTATGTCATTTTTACGAAGCCATTGGTTTAAATCAATTACATTTTGAACCGTTCCTTTTCCATAGGTTTGCTTGCTTCCAATAATGATGGCTCGTTTGTAATCTTGCATCGCTGCCGCTAAAATCTCTGATGCCGATGCGGAAAGTTCATTCACCAAAATTACCAAAGGGCCGTCCCAAACCACATCGCTGTCCTTATCCTCAAGTACTTCTTTGTTTCCTGCGGAAGCTACTTGTACAACTGGTCCTTTTTTTATGAATAGACCAGCAATATCTACCGCAGTTCTTAAAGATCCACCGCCATTGTCGCGTAAATCTAAAACAAGCCCTTCCATTCCCTGTTCTTTCAGACGAATGATTTCTTTTTTAACGTCTGTGGCTGCATTTCGCTCTTTATAATTTTCCATATCGAAATAGAACTGTGGAAGATTTATAAGGCCAAATTTGCGGTCGTCTTTTTCTATAAAAGATGATTTTGCATAGGTTTCTTCAAGCTCTACAACATCGCGGGTAAGTGTCTTATCTGAAATGGTTCCATCAACATTTTTTATTGTCAATGTAACTTTAGTTCCTTTTGGGCCCTTTATTAATTTCACAGCATCGTCTATGCGCATACCAATGATGCTGACCGGATCTTTTTCATCTTCTTGTTTTACTTTTAAAATGGCATCGCCCACTTCAATTTTTTCACTTCGCCATGCTGGGCCGCCGCTTATAATTTCAATAACCGTGATGTAGTCATTTTTCTTTTGAAGCCTAGCTCCTATTCCTTCCAATTTTCCAGACATTTGTAAATCAAATCGGTCTTTATCTGGTGGTGCAAAATAGTTGCTGTGCGGGTCGTATTCTTCAACTATGGTGTTTAAATAGATTGAAAAATAGTCTTTACGCTCCAAATCTTTGGTGAAATCAAAATACTCGTCTAAAGAGGTTTTTGTTGTTTCACGAGATTTCTTCTCAAGTTCTGCCAGAGATTTTGGCTCAAAAGGCTCATCGATTTTGCTCTTGGCTTCTTTGTCTGCTTCAGGAAAATCTATATCATCACGACTATCGGTAGCTTCTTCAGATGCTGTAATACCCTTCTCTCTTTTCTTTTGGTCTTCTACCAAATCATAATAACTAGATAGGGTTGTAAATTTTAATTGTTGTTTCCAACGTGCTTTCAAGTCTTTCTTGGATTCAGCATAAGCCAATTTATCATAATCCACATTGATGGTTTCCTTTTCATTAAAATCGAAAGGTTTGCTCAAAACTTCTGGATAGATTTTTTTCACATCCTCCATCCGTTCCAAAAAACGACCATAAACCAAATTGAAAAAAGAAAGGTCTTTGTTTTTTATTTGGTCATCAATCTCAGTTTTGTATTTGCTGAATTCGGCAATATCTGAAGCTAAGAAATATCTTTTTAAGGGATCTAATCCCTTTATGAAGTTTTCATATACATCCGCCGAAAACTGATCGTTTATGTCTTTAGGGTCGTAATGCCCTTTTTGAAGTACGTAGCTTATAAGGTCTAAAAGTAGTTTGTCTTTATCGGGATCGTTAAATTCCTTGGTTGTAAAACTGCAGGAAGCTACAGAAACAAAAACAGCAAGAAACAAAACTTTAAAATTTTTCTTCATTATGCGCATAGTGGTAGTATATTTTAAGAGTGCCTAAATTATATAAAAAACTGTGCCATTAAAGGATTTGGATACTAATTTTTTGTTAAACAGCTTTTTCCAATTTATAATTCTGAATTCTGACCGCGATGGCTATTGGGACAGAATTAATAAATGTATTTTTGTTTCTTCAAAAATTCTTAAAAAAACATGCCTAAAAAAAGACCGCTCATTTTAGTAACCAATGACGATGGCATCAACGCCCCGGGCATCAGAACCTTAATTGAAGTAATGAACACGTTGGGCGATGTTTGTGTAGTGGCACCAGATTCACCGCAAAGCGGTATGGGCCATGCCATAACTATTAACGATGCTTTGTATTGCAATAGTATAAAAGTGATTAACGATGAGCCACATACGGAATATAGCTGTAGCGGCACTCCTGTGGATTGTGTTAAAATAGCTGTGAACGAAATCTTGAAACGCAAACCAGACCTTTGTGTTAGTGGCATCAATCACGGAAGCAATAGTTCCATTAACGTAATTTACAGCGGAACAATGAGCGCTGCTGTGGAAGCCGGTACGCTCGGCATTCCTTCCATCGGATTTTCACTTTTAGATTATTCTTTGGAAGCAGATTTCACTCCTTCAAAAAAGTTTGTAAAATCCATCACAGAGCAAGTCCTTAAAAACGGGCTTCCAAAAGGAGTTGTATTAAATGTGAATATTCCAAAATTGAGCGCTTCCGAAATAAAAGGCATCAAAGTTTGCCGACAGGCCAATGCACATTGGGAAGAAAATTTTGACAAGCGCACCAATCCGCTGGGACGCGACTATTATTGGCTTACAGGTGAATTCGTAAACGAAGACAAAGGCGAAGACACCGATGAGTGGGCACTACACAATGGATTTGTTTCCGTAGTTCCTGTACAGTTTGACCTAACAGCCCACCACGCATTGAAAGAACTAAACTCTTGGGATTTATAAATAGATGAATGTTGAAAATTTCAATTGAAATAACATGAAACCACACGTTAAAGAAATATTGATTGGCTTGGCCATAGGCTTGGCGGCAAATATGGCCGGAACCTATTTATACATCTTCTTTTTTTCAAAACTAAGCTTAGAATCAACGCTACAAGCAGCATTAGAGAATGATTTTCTGGGAAGTTTGATTGCTTTGGGTGCAATTTTAAACCTAATTGTATTTTTTATACTTTTAAAAAAGAATCAATTTTATAGAGCTCGTGGTGTTGTATTGGCAACAGTGATTGCGGCACTGGCAATTTTGATTTCTAAATTTTTCTAAAAAAGAAATTGATTTTATTTTTAACGCAGTAACTTAGTAAAGAAATAACTTTAAAATGAGACGTGCTGTTTTTCCTGGAACTTTTGACCCAATCACACTTGGGCACGTAGATATTATAAAACGTGCACTCCCGCTTTTCGATGAATTGATTATTGCCATTGGCGTAAATGCCGATAAAAAAACGATGTTCTCTTTGGAAGAACGAATTCGTTTCATTGAAAACACTTTCCAATCGGAATTAAAAATAAAAGTGAAAAGCTATTCCGGGCTCACGGCTAAATTCTGTATTGCCGAAAAGGCACAATTTATAGTTCGCGGACTCCGGAACACTACCGACCTCAATTACGAACAGCCCATTGCGCAGACAAATTATAAAATGACGAAGGTTGAAAGCATCTTTCTAATTTGTTCGCCAGAGGTTTCTAATATCTCTTCTACAATCGTTCGGGATGTGATGCGCAATGACGGTGATTACTCCTGCTTGGTTCCCGCATCAGTGAAAAAACATTAAAAATTTAAAAACTTCAACAAAAAAACCCTCTCAGTTTCCAGAAAGGGTTTTCAAAGATTTTCTAAAAAGAATTAAAGCGCAGCTACGTGCTTGGCCATATTCGACTTTAAGTTTGAAGCTTTATTGCGGTGAATAATGTTCTTCTTCGCCAATTTGTCGATCATGGAAACAACGCTTGGAAACATAGTTTCAGCTTCCTTCTTGTCAGTAAGTTCTTGAAACTTCTTCATGGCGTTACGGGCAGTTTTGTGCTGGTAACGGTTACGCAAGCGCTTTGCCTCGTTGCTTCTTATTCTCTTTAATGCTGACTTGTGATTTGCCATTTTGTTTTTGTTAAATTCTAATTTTTGTAGTCCGTAGGGGAATCGAACCCCTGTTACCAGGATGAAAACCTGGCGTCCTAACCCCTAGACGAACGGACCTTTTTATTTTTAAATGCGGATGCAAAAATACAACTATTTTTGAATGCCGCAAATCCTAAATTACTTTTTTCAAAAAAAATCAATAAGCCCTTGCAAAAAGCACTTTTCTAGTTGAAGGATTTCCTGTAACCATGCACACTCCCGCTTCAATTTTGCCCCCCAAAGGTATGCATCTTATGGTCGCTTTGGTTTCATTTTTTATCTTTTCCTCGGTTTCTGGCGTTCCATCCCAATGTGCCAAAATGAAACCTCCTTTTGAATCCAAAACATTCTTAAATTCTTCATACGAAGACACTTCTGTAGTGTTTTCAGTTCGATGGGAAATGGCCTTTTTGTATAGGTTGTCTTGAATTTCTTCCATCAACGAAACAACTTTTTCGATCACATTTTCAGTAGTGACGAACTCTTTTTGAAGTGTATCGCGTCGCGCCAATTCCACAGTTCCTTTTTCAACATCTTTTGGCCCAATGGCAATACGCACTGGAACGCCTTTCAATTCGTATTCATTAAATTTCCAACCTGGTTTTTGTGTATCGCGGTTGTCGTATTTCACACGAACTCCTTTGGAACGTAGCTGCTTCATTAAATCTTTGGCTACGGCATCAACAGCATCAAATTCATCATCACTTCTATAAATTGGAACAATTACCACTTGGTCTGGCGCCAAATTTGGAGGTAAAACCAAACCGTTATCATCACTGTGCGTCATAACCAAGGCGCCCATCAATCGTGTGGAAACACCCCAAGAAGTTGCCCAAACGTAATCAAGCACCCCTTCTTTGGAAGTAAACTTAACATCAAAAGCCTTGGCAAAATTCTGTCCCAAAAAGTGGGAAGTTCCTGCCTGAAGCGCTTTGCCATCCTGCATTAAAGCCTCGATACAATAGGTTTCCAAAGCCCCTGCGAAACGTTCGCTTTCGGTTTTTGTGCCTTTTATAACTGGAATAGCCATATAATTTTCCACAAAATCTGAATACACATTCATCATTTGTTCTGCCTCTGCTATTGCTTCATCTTTGGTTGCATGTGCAGTGTGGCCTTCTTGCCAGAGGAATTCCGCAGTTCGCAAAAACAAACGTGTCCTCATTTCCCAACGCACTACATTTGCCCATTGGTTTATCAAAAGTGGAAGGTCTCTATAGGATTGAACCCACTTTCTATATGTATCCCAAATAATGGTTTCTGAAGTAGGGCGCACAATCAATTCTTCTTCCAGTTTAGCATCGGGATCAACGACAATTCCGCTACCGTCCTCTGCGTTTTTCAATCTGTAATGCGTAACAACAGCACATTCCTTCGCAAAACCATCAACGTGGCTGGCTTCTTTACTAAAATATGATTTCGGAATAAACAATGGAAAATATGCATTTTGATGCCCCGTTTCCTTGAACATTCGGTCCAATTCGGCCTGCATTCGTTCCCAAATAGCATATCCATAAGGTTTAATTACCATACAACCTCGCACGCCTGAGTTTTCGGCTAGGTCAGCTTTGATAACCAGTTCGTTATACCATTTGGAGTAATCTTCCGCTCTCGTTGTTAAATTCTTTGCCATAGCCCTGTTTTTGGCACAAATGTTGTGTCTGTGTTAAATGATTAGTTATTGTCCGCAAAACTACTTATTTTTATGAAGTCCAACAATTAAATTATTATAGATATGTTCACTCAAAATTTTAATATAAAACGTTTCATTCCTTTAGCATTTATAGGGACTCTCACCCTTTTGCTCACGTCCTGCGGAACATATAACAATCGTTACAATCAAAATGATGGCATTTATGCTTCTGGCAATAATACAACTGCGGAAGAAGGAAACAACAAAGAGGATAATCCTTATGAAAAATCAAATTATTATAAGCAATATTTCCAATCAAAGTCCGATGCCTATTCAGACCTTCCCGATGAAGGAGCTATATTCACTGATATTGACGCCTATTCCACTACCGAAAGTTTAGACGAGGATGGAAATATAATTATTGAAGAAAATTACAGTGAAGAAGGCTATGGCCCTTGGGGAAGCAACGCTGAAGATGTTACTATAAATATATACAATTCTGTTGGTTATGGTTATGGTTTTTACCACAGACCTTATTGGTATGGAGGTTATTGGGGTTGGGGCTATCCTTATTACAACTACTACACACCTTATTGGGGCATAAGTTATGGTTGGGGATATCCTTACTATGGTTATGGTTATGGTTATGGCTACCCATATTACGGATATGGATATTACAACCCTTATTATTATAATTCCCATTACAATGGTATTTCATACAATCGAGGAAGACGAAACACAGATTATAATAGAACAGAATCTCGCGGAAGATCAAACGTTTCAGCACGAAATTCATCTTATAGCCGTTCGGAAACAGATCGCCGCATAAATAGAAATAATGTTAGCGCAAATACAATGCGCACTACCCGAAATGGCACCGTTCGAAACGATAATGTTCGCACTACTCGCTCCAATTCAAACCAAGTTATAAGAAATACACGCTCCAACACAACAAGAAGCGGTAGTTACTCACAACCCACAAGAAGCAATACTACTAGAAGCACACCAAGCAGAAGTTATTCTACACCAACGCGAAGCAGTAGTTCTGGCTCCATAAGAAGTTCAGGAAGTAGTGGCCGTTCAAGTAGCGGAAGCACTAGAAGCAGTGGCGGAGGACGTGGGGGTAGAGGGTAAATAATTTTACCGATACTTTAAAAGCAATAAAATGAAATGCCCATTTGCCATTTCTGAATAAATCGGAATGATGCTTTGGGCATTTTTATTATATCAATTTATAAAAAAATAGATGAAAAAAATATTATTAACATTTATAACTTTCTTTTCGGCGGTAGTTGTAACCGCTCAAAATACTACAGACGGCTTGCGCTATAGCACCGAACAAAATACTGGAACTGCTCGTTTTACAGCACTCAGCGGAGCTATGGGCTCTTTGGGCGGAGATTTCTCTGCAATGAATGTCAATCCAGCGGGAGGAGCTGTTTTCCTAAATTCAAACCTCTTACTTTCTACTTCTTTATTTGATGTAGAAAATAAAGCAAAATATTTTAGTAGTACTGAAAAAGCTTTTTCAGACAACATTACTCTAAATCAGTTGGGAGGCATTTTCGTAATAAATAATTCAAACAAAGAATCTACCTTCAAAAAATTCACAATTGGATTGAATTATAATGCAACTAAGAGTTTTGACAATGAATTATATATTTCAGGGATAGGAAACAATTCCATCGGAAATTTCTTTTTAGAGCAAGCACAAGGAATCCCTTTGAACCTTTTGCAGTTGCAATCTGGTGAATCAATTTCAAGCCTATATCAATATTTAGGTGAAAATGAAGGCACCATAGCTCAGAATGCATTTTTAGGCTATCAGGGTTTTCTTTTTGATCCAGTTGACCCAAACAACCCTTCAAACACAACATATATTTCAAATATTGCCAACGGAAGTTTTAGTCACGAGTATGCATATCTTTCACAAGGATACAACAGTAAATTTTCAATTAATCTTGCTACACAGATTACCGATAAGTATTTCTTGGGAATTAATATAAATACACACACTTTAAATTTCGATCAAAGTTCATTTCTACTTGAAAACAATAGCAACCCCGGCTCCATGGTTAACAGGGTGGGGTTTGAAAACAATCTTTCTGTTACTGGAGCAGGTATTTCAGCGCAAATCGGAGCTATTGCCAAAATTGCAAATAATTTCCGCCTTGGTTTAAGTTTAGATTCTCCAACTTGGTATCAAATATCTGAAGAAACCACCCAATATCTTGAAAGCCGACGTGTTTTTGAAGGTCAAACAATAAATGAATTTGTGAACCCCAACATAATAAATGTTTACGAAGACTACACCCTTCGCACACCCGCAAAAATTACCGCCAGCGCAGCCTATATTTTTGGACAAAGTGGATTAATTAGTTTTGACTATTCCTATAAAGACTATTCCTCCATAGAATTTAGCCAAATAAATGACTCCTATAACGATTCATTCAATGATTTAAACAACACAATTGATAATACCTTAAAAGGTACTTCAATATTTAAAGCTGGCGCCGAATATAGAATTAATCAACTCAGCTTAAGAGGAGGCTTTCATTATGAAGAGAGCCCTTATCAAAACACTAAAATAGTTGGAGACCTTACAGGCTTCTCTTTAGGTGCGGGCTATAATTTTGGACGTTACACTTTAGATCTTGCCTATTCCAGATCAGAACAAGAACGCAACCAACAACTATATTCAGTAGGCCTGACGGATGTTGCCAATATTAATACTATATACAGCAATTTCATCCTGTCCCTTGGCTTTAATTTTTAATCAGTTCTTTTTTTCTTCTGAAATAATAAGCATTAATTAATCCTTATTAAAATTAAAATACAATTTCTTTAATTAATATCATACAAATTGTCAAAACTAAAAAGCCCCGCACACATAGACTGCGGGGCTTTGGTTTTATTATTATTTTTCTATTTATCGTTTTAGGGTAAAATGTCCTTTAAATTCCTTGGCGTTGCCGTCCTCGGTATATTCCACTCGGAAC
>JAGQYY010000052.1:14840-17354 GCA_020435825.1 Aequorivita sp. | reverse complement strand
AGGAAGAGCTTTGGTAAATAAGCCTTCAATCATTTTGGCAGATGAGCCAACGGGAAATTTAGATTCTAAAACTTCAGATGAAATAATGAATCTTTTCAATGAAATACACAAAGCTGGCAATACAGTGATTCTAGTTACCCACGAAGAGGATATTGCTGAAAATGCCCACAGAATTATTCGATTGCGGGATGGGATTGTTGAAAGTGACACTAAAAAGGAAATAGTGAGTGGTGAGTAGTGTTTTGGCTATTGGCTATTGGCTATTGGCTATTGAATTTAAAAATAATATTTTAATCTTCGTATTTCCTCTTTCCTGTTTTATCTTTGGAATATGAATCTTGACCTTTCAAACCCCCTCGTTTTATCCATTGGCGGAATCCTACTACTTGCCATTCTCTATTTTTGGAACAAACGCAACGCTTCAAACCAAAAGGCGCGTCGCAATAGAAATTTCCGTAGTAGCTATTACGAGCGGAAAAAAGAACGAGGAAAAGAAAGTGGGCAGTAAACAGTTGCAGTTGGCAGTTTTCGTAGGCTCGCAAAAAATCACGTTCCCATTTTATTCATATTCCAAAGATTAACAATTTTAATAAACTTCCTTTTTTTCTTCTCGCCATTCCAGACCCATTTTTAAAGTAGTTATTTGTAATTTTGGAAATACCAAATTAAAATACTCACAAACTCACAAACTCACAAACTCACAAACTCACAAACTCACAAACTCACATATTCACATATTCACATATTCACATACTCTAAAATGAAAATTTACACCAAAACCGGCGATGCAGGCACTACTGCCCTTTTCGGCGGCACACGCGTTCCCAAACACAACATTCGTATTGAAAGTTACGGAACCGTGGATGAACTCAATTCATATCTCGGATTGATTCGCACCCAAGAAATAGATTCGCACAGCAAAGAAATTTTGATTTATGTTCAAGATAGACTGTTTACCCTTGGAGCTATTTTAGCAACCGATCCTGCCAAAGCCACATTAAAAAGTGGGAAAGAACGCTTGAACATTCCAAAAATTGAGGAAGAAGATATTGTCCTTTTGGAAAAAGAAATGGACAACATGAACAATGCCCTGCCACCAATGACACATTTTATTTTGCCTGGAGGAAATTCTATCGTGTCATATTGTCACATTGCCCGTACTGTCTGCCGCCGCGCAGAACGCCGCGTCACGCTTTTAAATGAAAATGAGCCTGTTGATGAGCAGGTCCTGAAGTATTTAAACCGACTATCTGACTACCTATTTGTACTGGCACGGAAGTTGTCCAATGACACCAACGCGGAAGAGACTCAATGGATTCCTAAGAAATTGTGAGTTGTCGGTTGTCCGTTGTAAAAGACGACAAAATATATTGATCTTCAATATATTCGTAAAATAATCGTGCTACAAGTAAACATGTAATTTGTTTACAATCAAGCAGTTAAAAACGTTCTTTAAAATACAGCAGAAATAATTTCGATTTTTCTTGACTTTTTGATCTAAAAAATTACTTTTGCAGAAAATTAAACCTATAGTGCTATGTACTGGACATTAGAATTGGCATCCTATTTAAGCGATGCGCCCTGGCCCGCAACCAAAGACGAATTGATTGATTACGCGATCAGGACCGGTGCTCCACTGGAAGTGGTGGAAAACCTTCAGGCTATTGAAGACGAAGGTGACTCTTATGACTCTATCGAAGAGATTTGGGCAGATTACCCAACAGATGACGATTATCTCTGGAACGAGGATGAATATTAATCCCAAGGTTATGGGAAACATTTAAAATAATATAAAAAGTCTCTTTTACGAGGCTTTTTTTTATTTAAAAAGTATTGAAATAATAGCTATATAATGTTTGAGCTAGCTCTAATAGCTGAGAAGAATCATAAAGTTCTCGACTGTGCTCGAACAGACAATAAATAAAATTGACAAAACAGTGCTGCGCTGCAACACTTCAAAATAACACACACCATGGGAATATTAGATAACGTACTAAAAGTTTTTGTAGGCGATAAATCAAAAAAAGACATCAGCCAAATACAACCACTTGTAAATGAAATAAAAAAACACGAAGCAGCCATAGAGAAACTCTCCCACGATGAGCTAAGGGCGAAGTCAGATTTCTTCAAAAAGGAAATAAAAGCCGCGCAGAAAGATGTTCAGGAACAAATTGACAGTCTTGAAAAGCAATCTGAGGAAGAACAGGACATCAACAAAAAAGAAGAATACTACAACCAGATAGACAAACTAAAGGACGATCGCTACGAAATTGAAAAAGCGACCCTTACCAAAATACTTCCCGAAGCTTTTGCCGTGATGAAAGAAACGGCAAAACGCTTTAAAGACAACGAAACCATTACCGTTACGGCGAGTCCCTTTGACCGGGAAATTTCCGCAGACAAAGACTATGTAACCCTTGAGGACGACAAAGCCGTATGGAAAAATTCTTGGGACGCCGCCGGAAAACCCATTACTTGGGATATGGTTCACTATGACGTTCAGCTCATTGGAGG
>JAGQYY010000052.1:0-14748 GCA_020435825.1 Aequorivita sp. | reverse complement strand
TGCGTGATAATATGGCACACGCTCCTGATGATCTTGTACAGCGCCCGCACCACTACGCCATCGTGGATGAGGTGGATTCGGTTTTGATTGATGATGCGCGTACACCATTGATTATTTCTGGGCCCGTACCCGAAGGCGACCGTCATGAGTTTAACGAGCTAAAGCCAAAAATCAGTAATGTTGTTGAGGTTCAGAAAAAATACTTGACCGGGGTTTTGGCCGAAGCTAAAAGACTTATTAAGGAAGGGGACGAAAAAGAAGGCGGTTTCCAACTGCTACGCGTTTTCCGAGGTTTGCCGAAAAACAAAGCTTTGATAAAATATCTTTCAGAAGAAGGAGTGAAACAAATTCTCCAGAAAACTGAAAACCACTATATGAGCGACAACAACCGCGAAATGCCAAAGGTTGATGCCGAACTCTATTTTGTTATAGACGAAAAAAACAACCAGATTGAACTGACTGACAAAGGTGTCGATTTTCTTTCGGGTGAAGGGGATCCGGATTTCTTCGTAATGCCAGAAATTGGTACTGAAATTGCCAAAATTGAAGAAAAAGGACTTTCAAAAGAAGAAGAGGTTGCACAGAAAGAAGAGCTTTTTCGTGATTTTTCCGTGAAAAGCGAACGCATCCACACCATGAATCAACTTTTGAAAGCATACACCCTTTTTGAAAAAGACGACCAGTATGTAGTAATGGAAAACAAAGTGTTGATCGTTGACGAACAAACCGGACGTATCATGGACGGTCGCCGTTATAGCGACGGGCTACACCAAGCGATTGAGGCTAAGGAAGATGTGAAGATTGAAGCCATGACCCAAACCTTTGCTACCATTACGCTTCAAAACTACTTCCGTATGTACCGAAAACTTTCAGGGATGACCGGTACTGCAGTTACAGAGGCTGGTGAACTTTGGGAAATCTACAAACTTGATGTGGTTGAAATTCCAACCAACCGCCCCATTGCCCGCCACGACCGTGAGGACAAAATCTATAAAACAAAACGTGAAAAGTACAACGCGGTTGGTGAAGAGGTTGTAGCACTTTCTAAAGCTGGAAGACCCGTTTTGATCGGTACAACTTCGGTAGAAATTTCAGAATTACTCAGTCGAATGTTGAGCATCCGTAACATTCCGCACAACGTGCTGAACGCAAAACTCCACAAACGGGAGGCCGATATTGTTGCCGAAGCAGGAAAGAGCGGAATCGTGACCATAGCCACAAACATGGCGGGTCGTGGTACAGATATTAAACTGAGCAAGGAAGTAAAAGAAGCTGGCGGACTTGCGATTGTAGGTACCGAAAGGCACGACAGCCGCCGGGTGGACCGCCAGTTGCGCGGACGTAGTGGCCGTCAAGGAGATCCCGGAAGCTCGCAGTTTTATGTTTCGTTGGAAGACAACTTGATGCGTCTCTTCGGAAGTGAGCGAATCGCAAAAATGATGGACCGTATGGGCTTGAAGGAAGGCGAGGTTATTCAGCACAGTATGATTTCAAAATCCATTGAGCGCGCACAGAAAAAAGTAGAGGAAAACAACTTCGGTATCCGTAAACGTTTGTTGGAATATGATGATGTTATGAACGCCCAACGAGAGGTGGTTTACAAACGTAGGTACCACGCACTATTTGGTGACCGTCTTCGTGTGGATATCGCAAATATGATTTACGATACTGCCGAAGTCATTGCCGAAAGCAACAAACTGGCGCAGGATTACAAGAATTTTGAATTCGAATTGATTCGATACTTCTCCATGAGCTCCCCTATTTCCGAAAAGGAATTTGAGAAAATGGATGCCCGTGAAATTGCAGGAAAAGTGTATAAAGCCGCATATCTTCACTATCAGGACAAGATGGCGCGCAATGCCGAAATGGCTTACCCGGTTATCAAGCAGGTGTACGAAACCCAAAAGGACAAGTACAAGCGTATTTTGGTTCCCTTTACCGATGGCGTAAAAACCCTGAACGTGGCAACCGATCTTGAAAAGGCTTATGAAACCGAAGGAAAACAATTGGTAAACGATTTTGAAAAGAACATTACCCTCGCCATTATTGACGATGCCTGGAAAACACACCTTCGTAAGATGGACGAGTTGAAACAATCCGTTCAGTTGGCAGTTCACGAGCAAAAAGACCCCTTGCTTATCTATAAGTTTGAAGCCTTTGAACTCTTTAAAGCGATGATAGAAAAAGTGAACAAGGATGTAATCTCATTCCTTTTCAAAGGAGAACTTCCGCAGGAAAACCAGCAGCAAATACAAGAAGCACGCGAAGTAAAAAGAAAGGACAACCTAAGCGAACAAAAAGACGAAATCCCTAATATGGATGAGCGTGCCGCACAGGCCCGCGTCGCCGGAAACACACAACCGCAACGGCAACAGGTTACGGAAACCATTGTGCGTGATAGGCCTAAAATTAACAGAAACGACAAAGTGACTATCAAACACGTGATGAGCGGCGAAAATAAAGAGATGAAGTTTAAGCAAGCAATCCCACTGTTGGATAAGGGCGATTGGGTGCTGGTGGATGAGTAGTCTTTAGACTTAGGACGGTAGGACTTAGGACGTAAGACCGTTCAGTTAATTTAAATTTAGCAATGAAGTCATCTTGACTTTTTTGATTGAAGCAAAAATGAGCAGTTTTGAGTTTGATTGAAGGCTTTTTTGAGTTTCATAGCAGCGTTACGAAAGGATAAAAAGACGAAAAGCAGGCTCAAAAGAGCCATTTTTTAGCCAATTGAAAAAAGTCAAGATGGCTTCAATAATAAAGTATATAAATCCCGGGGCTCGGCTTCGGGACTTTTTTTTATTGATTAAAAGATAAAGGTTATTTAATTTGCTATTTCCATAATTTTGTTTCATCGTAGCAAAATCATAACTCCCCAATTAGAAGTCTAATCCTTAAACTTTTAATGTTATGAAACATACCTATTACCCCCCCAGAAGAATAGTATTATTGCTATTTTTTATGATTGTCTTCGGTTCCACTGCACAAACTTTTATGGATAATCAGTTCACGATTACCGATGAGTGTGGCAACCCACAATCTACCCCGGTACGCTTTATAATTGAGGAAGATGGGGGGAGGCCGCAACCCTTAGAGGATTTTGCGGTCTATCCCATTCCCGCCAAGGATATGCTGACCATTGCCAATACCCAAAGCAAAACCCCTGCAACGAGTGCCGTATTATACGATATGTTTGGGCAGGAAAAAACAGCGAACCACATTGTGGACAGCAATTCCATAACACTTGACGTTGCCACTTTACCCGAAGGAATCTATATTTTAAAGATTTTTGTACAAGACGGAAGGGAAGTGATAAAACATGTTAGTATAGCAAGATAATTTTAAACCGCTAGATATGAAAAGATATATGATTTTAAAATTGCTTATTATATGCGCTATTATTGCATCAAGCTGCAACAAAGACGATGACAAAAAGGATGACGAAGGTTGCGTAAAGGAGGAGAATTTTTTTGAAGCGCAGTTTGACGGACAAACTATGGAACCATTTTATGTTCAGGGGGGAGGATTTGGATTATATACTTTAAACTTACAAAGATGTTCTCCTGATGATAATTCTTGGATATTATCTATAAATACAGAAAATGATATAAATCTCTATCTTTATCTTGTAGAGATTATGGAAATTGGAAATTATTCAACTGCAATAGGTGATCCGGGCCATACTTCGATCTCTTGTGCTGAAGTAACTTCATTGTTTATTGAAGATGAAGCCAGCAATACTTATACCTATATAAGCTCATCCAATGGATCCATTGAAATTACGGAGTACGACAGTGGGTATGGAATACTCGTGGGCACTTTTAGCGCTGAAATGGTAAGTACTGCCGATCCCTCTGTAAAGAAGACCATAACCGGAGAGTTCAATCTCAATAAATCTACCTTAGACAATACAAAAAGACCTTGTTGGCTTTAATAACAGCTAGTTCAGTTTTAAAGTTTTGCAGCGCTAAGGCAAAAAATCCCGAATGAATACTTCGGGATTTTTTTTTATGGAAAAAAGTATCGTTTTTTTAATCATCTTAAAATAAGCAGACTACTCATTTTGAGATGATTTTTTTTATACTTTAGCCATCAAAATCAACTCTAAAAAATCCAATCCGTATGAAAAAATTATTTTTAGCAGCTTCAGTATGTACGCTATGCTTTACTGCCTGCAAAAACGAAACCAAACAACCCGTAGAAGAAGTGGTTGTCGCGACCGATTCCATCGTAATGGAAGAACCCGAAACCCCCGAAGCACCCATGGATTCCATCGCCATGCAAAAAGCCTGGGAAGCCTATATGGCACCCGGTGAAGCCCATAAAAGGATGGCTGCGGATGAAGGGAAATGGAATGATGAACTAACCTTCTGGATGAGCCCCGATGCACCACCGGAAAAAGCAACCGCTACCGATGAGGTAAAAATGATTATGGGCGGGCGCTACCAAGAAAGCATAACTACCGGTGAAATGATGGGTATGCCCTTTGAAGGTAGATCAACCTTAGCTTATGATAACGTTACCAATGAATATATTTCCACTTGGATAGACAATATGGGCACTGGTTTGGCCGTGATGCGTGGCAAATATGATGAAGCTAGTAAATCTACAACACTTATGGGCACAATGGTAGACCCTATGAGTGGAAAAGAAAAGCAGATGAAACAAGTATATACCTTTATAGATGATGATACCCGCAAGATAGAAATGTACGAGACCGGAGCTGATGGCAACGAAGTCAAGACCATGGAAATCCTTATGAAAAGAGCATAACCTGTTTCCCTTTGATCTAATACATAAACCCGGCCCCAAGTCGGGTTTTTAATTTTTATCCATTAGGCAATGTATCTTTTTTCCATAAAGTTATTGAAGGGTTACATTACTGTAATTGGAGTTAATGGTAACCGTTTTATTGGAAGAGTTGTCTAGGTTAAAACCTTTTACCAAAACCCTTCCTGAAGATTTCGCTTCTTTTAATTGAAGTGATTTTGGATATTTTAAGGTAGATCTATTTCCGTTGAAATAAAATGAAAACGCGCCTGTTGGCACTTTTACTTTTGCATCGGTATTCTCCAAACGTATATCAAGCGTTTCAAAGCTATCAGAGACTTTATCAATTTTTAAGTCCCCAAAAGAACCCGATAGGAATGCCTGATTGGATACGTTACCAATACGTACGTCGCTGGAATTGGCTTGAAGGTTTATATTCTGAACATTATAAATTTTACAGTTATCTACATATTTTATATTTAAGGCTCCTTGTTTCCAGACATTGACCACAACAGGTGCATAAGATACATTGATGAGGGTTTGCCCCCCATCAATGCTATTTGCCGTGAATGGCGTATAATTTAAATTGGCCCTTACATTATTGGCTTCTGCCATTTTCAGGTCGCCGTGGCGCACATTAACCTCAGTCTTACTATTTTTGGGAAGACGAATTATAATGGTTTTCTTCACATTAGTATTATTTCCGGTGCTGCCGCGACTTCCCTGAATAACGATAGAGGTTCCGTGCGGGCTTTTGGTAACTGTTTTGGTGTAATTGCCTCCCTCATCGTCATACTTCTTTTCAATTTCGTTTGCCCAGGCTTCCATTCTTTTTCCAAAATCTTCACCCCAAGCTTCCATTCTTTTTCCATAGGCTTCGCCTATACTGTCCGCTCGTTTTTCATCCCAGGATTCCTCGAAATGCTTGCCCCATTCGTCCATTTGCTTTTCAAAATCTTTTCCAAACTTTTTGTCCATTTTGTCTTCAAACTTTTTCATATAGCCCTCTTCGTCCTTTTGAAACTCTTCATAATCAAACTGAATGTCACCTATGTTTTCCAATAAATCTTCAGGTAGTGGCGGCACTTTTATATTTTGCATCATAGGCATAACCATATTTTCCATTAACGGACCAATAAAATCAAGGCTGGGCATTTCGTTCATTGCAAAGGGCTGTTTGCCGGCATTGGAGGTAACAGTTATTTTCTTGCTGTTTCCGATTATGTCCAGGTTCCAATTTTCCATTAGTTGTTCCTTTTGACTTTCAGAAAGGTTGTCCGCTTCAATAAATGCCTCAACCTCTACCTTGTTTTTGTTCCATGTTTCAAAAATTACATTTGTAAAAGAGGTATTTACAGAGACCTCTACATTGTCGGACACATTGAAGCTTTCCACATATTTTTTTTGTGAATAGCCAAAAGTGGTGGCCAGTGCTAGTACAACAAGGGTACTATGTTTGAATAGCTTTAAATTCTTCATTTTTTTGATTTTTAAGTTCTTTTAATTTGCTTTTCAGTTTGAACAGCAGATCCAAACGAAATTTCAAATTGTCAATCAATGCAGTTACGGTGGCTTCGGTGGGTCCCACTTTGCTCAATTCGGCATTCAGCGCAGTGTATTCCTTATCCAGTTCTGATAGTCTTTGCATATAACCATCTACCAACTCTTTGTTTTCATCAGTGATTTTCAGTGAAGCCAATTGCATATTGATTCCCGTCATATAATAATCCTGCACCTTTTTCAGATCTGGGGAAATATCCGCAAGGGTAAGTTTGGGCGTATCAGCGCTAATTCCAGAATCAGAAGTGTTATCCACAACGGTGTTATTTGAATCGATGATGGCATTATTTTTTGATAATTGCTGATATCCAAAAAAGCTTACCGCCAAAAGCACCACTAACATTGCGGCTATCTTAAGCCAGGGCATGGGATTTTTTTTCTCTTCAGAAATAGGTTCTGAAAAAGCTTTGTTAAGCTTGGCTTCAAAACGTGCCTGATGTCCCTCCCTAAGTTTAGGAGTTTTAGGGTCATCATAATTCTCAAACATTTTTTCAATATCCTGTGCCATAACGAAAGTTTTTAAGTTTTTCTTTCAATTTAATTTTCCCTCGGTGCAGGTAAGTCCGCGATGCATTTTCAGAAATATGCAGTATTTCTGAAATTTCCTGATGGTCATACCCTTCCAATAAAAACAGTTTTACCGCAGTTCTATAATTTTCCGGAAGTTCATCAATAGCGGCCAGGACTTCCGAAACCGTAGTTTCATCAGCGATGGACCAATCTTCCTCTGTTTGGACAATTGTAAAAACTTCTTCATTTATAGATTCCGTTTCAAGCTTTCTTGCCTTGATTGCGTCTAGGCAAGTATTGATAACAATTCTTTTTAACCAAGCCCCAAAAGCGACGTCTCCTTTATACTGCCCCAGTTTTTTAAAAGCTTTAATGAAAGCTTCTTGCATCGCATCTTCCGCGGCTGCGGTGTCCTTTAAATATCTATGAGCTATGACAAACATGCCGTCACAATATTTGCCGTATAGCGCCATCTGTGCCTTTCGGTTGCTTTGTTTACACTGTTCAACAAGTAATAAATCGGACAAACTCGATGGTTTTTTTGGTTGCTGTTCACTTAAAAGACGACAAAAGAAACTAGTTGTTGCAGGCTTTTATTTTTTTGCGAAAATTTTATCAAACCCCAATCTAAAAAATTTCGTATATTAAACAGATAAACTGGTTCGGGTTCTTTCAAAAATAGACAATACGGTTTTCCCCCTTGAAATTTTTGGCACAAATTATGCTTATATAAATACATAATTTAGTTTATAAAATACTGTTATCTTCTTTATAAAAAAAGTGAAGGTTTTTTAAAACAGTTGTTTTTTGTGCTAAATTTGATAAAACGATCCATTATGAAAAAGAAATACGCCGATTTTGACAAACTAAACCGTTTATTGGTAGCCTGCTTTGAAGCAGAAAAGTTATACTATAATGCTGCCCAAGACGCCCAGACCACTGATTTAAAAAGGTTTTTGAACTACATGGCCGTTGAACGCAACAGAATGAGCCACGACATTTCAAACGAGCTTCACTCCCGCGATATTGAACCTTTAAAGGACGATTCCGAAAAAGGAAACTTGGACCGCACTTGGCAGCAAATAAAAGAAGCACTGGAGCATTTTGATGCCGAGGCCATTGTTAATTCCTGTATAAGCCGAGATAGAAACAACCTCAAAAGGTATGATGAATTACTGGAACGTAAGGAATTGCCAAATAGCATCCTTGAACTTTTAGAAAAACAAAAATACCAGTTGGAATGGTACATCAAGCAAGCCGCGCAACAGCCTAAGAAAAGTCCATTTGTTGATGAAAAGAAAGAAGAAAAGAAAGAAGGGCCAGCAAAAGAGGAAGAAGGCGGGAAGGTGATAAATCTAAAAGCAATGTAAAAAAGAAAAGCCCTGAAATTAAGGGCTTTTTCAATTTATATATTTTAAAGGACCTATTTATTCATCTAACAATAAATTAAGGTTTACAGTAATATTATCTTGGGTTGCTTTTGAAAAAGGACATATTTTATGGGCATTTTTAATAATATTCTCGCCCGTTTTTACATCCACCCCCGGAAGATAACAATCCAGGGTTGCTTCTAAAAAAGCACCATCTTCATCTTCACAAAAGCCTATGGTTGCCGTAATGCTAAAATCTTCAGAAAGATCTATTTTTTTCTTTTTTGCAATCACCTGTACAGCCCCGCCGAAACAAGCCGCATAGGCTCCCCCAAAAAGTTGTTCGGGATTAGTTCCCTCTCCTCCATCGCCGCCCATTCCTTTTGGAACAGAAAGTGCTAAATCTAGCTTACCATCGTCTGTATTTAAATGTCCTTTTCTTCCGCCTACTACAGTAGTTGTTGCTTCATATAATGTTTTCATTTTTTCTGTTTTTTTGATTAAATTCCAGTCAATATACTACCGAAAACTGGCTTTTTAAAAAACATATTCATAAAATTGTCCTAAATTCACGCTGTGGCTGCAACCAAAAAAAATACAACTGCTTTAAACGAAAAGGAAGGCGTTTCACAACCCGAAACCTTAAACAAAAAAATCGTAAAGAATCTTAAAAAGAAAAAGCTATCTGTCAAGGAATTGGTTTCGGGTATCTTAAATCAAAATCAAGCGGACCTTAGCCAAGCCATTACTATTATTGAAAGCACGGCACAAAAACACCAACTACAAGCAAAGGAAATTATTGAAAATTGTTTGCCGTACGCAAACAAATCCATTCGTATTGGAATTACGGGTGTTCCCGGAGTGGGTAAAAGTACTTTTATTGAAAATTTTGGCAAACTCTTGATTTCTAAAGGTAAAAAAGTTGCAGTGCTCACCGTTGATCCAAGTAGTAGCATCAGTAAAGGCAGCATTTTAGGCGATAAAACCCGAATGGAGGATTTGGTAAAAGAAAAGAACGCTTTTATCCGTCCTTCCGCCAGTGGCGATACATTGGGAGGTGTAGCCCGAAAAACGCGAGAGACAATAATACTTTGTGAAGCTGCAGGCTTTGATGTTATTCTTATTGAAACCGTTGGCGTTGGCCAAAGCGAAACCGCAGTCCATTCCATGACCGATTTCTTTTTATTGCTGAAACTTGCTGGTGCCGGCGATGAACTTCAAGGTATAAAACGGGGAATTATGGAAATGGCCGATTCCATAATTATTAATAAAGCGGATGGCGAAAACCTAAAAGCGGCCAAACTGGCAAAGACAGAATTCAACCGTGCGCTTCACCTCTACCCAGCAAAGGAAAGTGGTTGGGCGCCAAAAACACTTTTGTGCAGCGCTATTAAAAATGAAGGTATTTCTGAAATCTGGGATGTTATTTCCAGCTATTTCGAAACCGTAAAAGGCAACGGTTATTTTCAGTACAAAAGAAAAGAGCAGAACAAATTTTGGTTATTGCAAGCTATTGAAAGTAGTTTGAAAAGTGAATTTTACACAAATATTGCCGTGAAAAAAGAACTTGAAAAACAATTGAAAGCTTTAGATGAAAATAAAACAACTCCTTTTGAAGCTGCTGAGAAATTGCTTTCAATTAAAAACACTTAAAAAATTATTCCTTTTTTAATTGTTTCATAATATCCTCCATCATTTCTACCTGAACTTGCTGAATATTTAGTAACTCCTGTTGCTGGTGAATAATCAAATGATCCAATTTTTCGTGAAGCATTCGTATTTCCAGCTCAGACTTAAGGTTTATCATATAATCCTGTTTGGCGCGCTCGCGATCTTTTTCCTCTTGCCGGTTTTGGCTCATCATAATCACCGGAGCTTGCAATGCAGCCAAGCAGGATAAAATTAAATTCAGAAGAATAAAAGGATATGGATCAAATGCTTTGCCGGCCAAGAAAATAATGTTGATGCACATCCACAAAAAGATGAAAGCGACAAAAATAATTATGAATTTCCAGCTTCCCCCAAAACTCGCAATAGTATCTGCCAAACGTTGCCCGTAGGTGAGCTTTACGGAACCTTCCTCCATTATTATTTTAGAGGAAATCGCTTCTTGGTTTTGGATGGTTGCCAAAACATCCTTTTCCAGTTCGCCCAATTCGCCAACCTCATCAAGTAAATATTCCGAAATGTACTTTTGGCGGTACTGGTTCAGTTCTGAAACGGATAAATAACTGTTATGGTTAAAGGAAGGATTCTCTTTGCATATTAAATCAAAAATAGCTTTGCGAATTATCTTGGCGTGCATTTTTTCGCTTTCTGGAAATTCCTTACCAGAAACACTGCTTACAAATGTCTTCATAACTACAAAATTTCCAGTAAAAATAAACTATTATAAAACACAGACACTCAAGTTTTTTGGATGAATTGCTATTTTAATTCTAGGCTCCTTCGGAACAAAAAGTTCACCGTCTTTCTGGACCGTCAAAATTGTATCATCCAGACTTTTAACCTCCAATGAAGTGATTTGTTTAAACCTTACTTCCTTCATCCAATGATGCTTTTTAAAAAGAAACAACAATGTAAACGTAAAGAGTTTATAGTTTGAAAGCTCAGGGACAATAACTATATCCAACAATCCGTCCTGTAGCGATGCTTTTGGGGTCAAACTCATTTTATAGCCCATTTCATTACTGTTTGACACAAAGAGTAGAAAAGGTGAAATCAATTCGGTGGTTCCATTGTATTTCAATTCCACCACATTTTTATATTGATTTTTTTTAAGCGTCCGAAGTGTGGATTTAAGATAACTAAAAAGTTGCCGTGTGGTATTTTCCTCAAAATCGGAGATTACGTGTGCATCAAAACCAACACCAGTATTGCTAAAAAAGGGCGCTTCGTTTATTGTGCCCGTGTCTATGGCGGTTACCTTCTGGTTTTTAATGATGGAAAAAGCCTTTTTTAAATTCTTCGGAATTTTTAAGTTGGAAGCCAATCCATTGCCAGAACCCATTGGCAGAATTCCCAAAACCACTGAAGTATTCACCAAACAGGAGGCCACTTCGTTAATGGTACCATCACCGCCGCAGGCAACAATAATTTGCGCTCCCGCTGCAATTGATGCCTTTGTAAGTGCTGCGGCGTGTAGCACAAACGCAGTTTTCTTTACTGAAATGGAATATTCAGTTTCTGGGAAGTAAGTTTTTAATAAAGCTTCGGAAAGCTGATTATTACCCTTTCCCGCAATGGGATTTACAATAAAATGGATATTAGTCCGCAAGGCCCAAACTGTTTAGTTTCAACCCACCGTTTGAAAATAAATAGTCTGCGGTTTGATAGTTTGAAATGATTTCATTTAAAAAAGTTTTGCTTTCCTTCAATGGAGTAAGCTCATTGCTTTCTCGATTCCATTGATAGAAGTTTGAAACTTTTTGGTCTCCCAAAACCATTAGTTTACCATCTCCTTTTAAAAGACCAAGTTTTCGATATGTGCCCACAAAAGCACGTTCTTCCTCGGGTTTCATTTTTAAAATATCGGTACCGTAAAGATTGGTGTTATAGTTCCAATTTAGCAATGAAAATAGGGTTGGGAAAATATCGATCTGTGAAGCCATTTTATCTACTTTTTGCGGAACAGTATTTGGTAGATTAAGTATTAGTGCGGGAATATGATAATTATTTACATCCAGCTCCTGTCTTCCGGCGCTGGAGGCACAGTGGTCTGCCATAATTATAATTAGAGTGTTTTTGTACCATTCCTTTTTTTCGGCTTTTCTTAGAAATTTCCCAATGGCATAATCGGTATATTTTACCGCTCCACTTCTACCCGACCCTGACGGAATATCAATTTTTCCTTCCGGATAGGTATAGGGGCGGTGGTTTGAGGTGGTCATCACAAAATCGAAAAAAGGTTTGCCCTTTTTATGTGCTTCATCTGCAACTTTTATTACTTTGTTGTAAATATCCTCGTCGGCAATTCCCCAAGCGTTTTCAAAAGTTACTTCGTCATCTTCTATGTTTGTTCGTGTTGTGTTGATGCTTTTATCAAGTAAAAAACCTCGACCGCGATCCACAATATTAAAACCGTTTCCACCGAAAAAACTGTTCATATTGTCAAAATAACCATCACCACCATAAAAGAAATTTCGGTCGTACCCTTTTTGCTTAAAAACCTCCCCAATAGTGAAAATGTGCTGATTGTTCTCCCGCTTCACTATGCTTCGGCCAGGTGTTGGTGGAATGGATAGGGTAATGGCCTCCATACCACGAACGGTGCGGGTTCCATTTGCAAAAAGATTGTTGAAAAACAAACTGTGGTCTGCTAAAGAATCTAACGTTGGCGTGATGTTTTCAGTATTGCCAAAACTTCCCAAAAATTTTGCGCTAAGACTCTCCACACAAATAAAAATAACATTTGGTTTTTGTTCGGGCAGGGAATCTATATTTGAAATATTTCTGTAAATCAATTCCTTTTTGGGAAAAACCAGACTGTCGCCGCGTTTTCTGAATTCAGCATTAATTTCGGCAAAAGCTTCGTTTATAGATAATGTTTTATAGAAATCGGTAAACGAAAGTTCATTGTTCTGAAAAGCCGCAAAGAAGGAATAGATTCCTGTTTTTGCAATTTCGTTATTGTAACGGTTTTCAAATTGTTCGGCATCCTTGTTTTTTATGAAAAGTGCAAAAATTGTGGCAATGGCAATAAAGAAAGCCGTTGGCAATAACTTCTGCCTAAAAGTGGTTTCGTTGTGGAATGTTTTCTGAAAAATACCTTTGCGTTTCGTTATAAAAAGAAGAAGTGCCGTAAGCAGTAAAATACCACCCACCAATAACGGAATTGGGTACGATTCGTTGATGTTCTTTACTACTTCGTAGGTATAGATTAAGTAATCAACCGCTATAAAATTAAACCGGCTTTTAAATTCTTCCCAAAAAGTAATTTCCGCAAAAAAGGAAAAAAGAAAAATAACCAGGCCCAGCGTATAGGCAAACCAAGTTACCATCCTATCAAATAAAGATCCGTACCATTTTTTGGGAAACACCAACAAATACAATGCATACGGAACAGCGAAAAAAGAAACTGTTCCAATATCAAAAAGAAAACCTATAAGTAATGTATTGCCGATTTTGAAGAAGGATATGTCCACTTCATTAATAACCCATATTACAAAAATGAGACGTAATATGGTTGAAAGTAAGAGAAAGGTTTTTACGAAATGAAAAAGAAGTTTAAAGCGCTTCGGAAAAAGTTTAGACACGAGAATTTTTTGAATTAATCAACGAAATTAATTTCCAAAATTCAAAAAGTTGATTAAAAAAGGCTATTTAAAGTCCAATATGGTTAATTAGGACTTTTTAATTGGAAGAAATAGATTTTCTATACTCCGAAGGTGTCAACCCTTTGGCTTTTTTGAAAGCTGTATAAAAATTAGATTTAGAATTAAAGCCCACTTCATAGGCAATTCCCTCCAAGGTAAGGTTTTCATATTCGGATTGGCCCATTTTTTTTGTAAACGCTTCAACACGATACCCATTTACAAAATCCTGAAAATTAGTATTCAAGTGCATATTCAGGATTTCCGAAATATATTGTTTGGGTATATTGAGCTTATCTGACAAAGTGCCCAAAGAAAGGGTATTCTCCATATATCCTTTTTCAATCTCCATGTAGTCAATCAATTGTTTTTTATATTCAATAATCATTTCATTATTTAAACCTGATGTTTTGTACTTTTTTTGCTGGGATAAATGGACCATTTCTGCAGGTGCCATAATCATTTTAAAAGTAATAAAATAGAGAAGAAGGGCTATAACAATAAGGGCGTAGGAAACATTTTTTGGATTATTGAAAAAATCAATATTATTAATTCCAACCCAAGCAAAAAATTGGTTGACAAGCGAAAAACCCATTATTAATAACAAGGGAAAAATAAAAAAACTTATCCATTTCTGCCTGATTGATTTAAGCGATAAATAGATGATAATGACCAAATAAAAGAGAAATGTAATTTCAGTTAATAATTCAACAAACTCTATATAAAACGCCCCTTCAATAATGAATTTATTTTCATAACCCTCTACTAGAAAATAACAAAGGTTAGGGATGAAATATAAAAAATCTTTCTTTTTAAATTTTTCAGCATCAGAAGTATAATATTTACTAAAGAGAAGAAGGAATGTTATAAAAAAAGATGAGTCAAAAAAAAACAAGTTTCTGGGTTCATTAAAAAAACCATTCTGGTTATTGCCTACAACGAAAAAAATTACGGAAACAATTGTTAATATAAGAAGGGATAAGGTAGGGCCCTGATATTTTTTCTTATTTATCCAAAGAATAATAATCAAAAAAACACCTTGCAATAATGTAATTATTTGAACAGTTTCTAGCATAATTATTTTAAATACAACTAAAAGCTGGCCTTAAACCATGCTATCTGATCTATCAAACCTTCTTTTAAATTAGTCTGTGGGTCGTAGCCAAGTAATTTTCTGGCTTTATCAATATTTGCTTTGGTCCGCGATTGGTCACCAGCGCGAGGTG
>JAGQYY010000051.1:16659-18130 GCA_020435825.1 Aequorivita sp. | reverse complement strand
TATTCCATCTATAAGATTGAAGGCATTAATTGTAAAAACGAAAACGAGTAATGAAATCACGACTGAGATTATATAGGGAAGCTCCCAAATTCCAAAAAGCCCATCCAAATTATTTATCCTCACATCCGTAACTAGGATAACAAGAGCTGCGGCCATTGCCTGACCTAGAAATTTTTTCTTTGGTGATATTCCTATTAAGTCATCTTTTACACCTAAAAAAAACATTATGGTGATAGCAGCCAATAAAAGCAAAAGTTGCCCAATTTGAAAATGTTCAAAACTTTTTAAACCTCCCAATATCATTATTGATAGTGAAAATGCAATAAAAATCCCCACGCCTCCTAGGTTTGGAGTTTTTTTGGTATGCATGCTACGAGTTTCCGGAACGGCCATAAGATCCTTTTCATTTGCAAGGCAAATAATTGCAGGGAACATTTTTAAAGCCAATATGAAAGAAATTATTAAAGCGAAAATCCCCAAATAATATACATCCGAAAAAAAATAAGATAAGTAATCCATAACATTAAATCTTTAAAAAATCATGAATTAGAAGAAAATGTAATACAAATTGGTTTGTTGTTAATTTTTAAAATTTAATCTGTAGGGATACAATTGTAATCAATCATTGCTAGGGCGCGCAATGTTTTTATCTTAGGGGATAAAAAAAAATTTGGGGAGCAACTATCTTTCGCCGTTATTAAACTATAACAACTACTTGACGCTTCAAAGATAAAAAAAGATAGAGTAACAATTTCTATTAAAAATGAAAACAAATGTACTATTAGCCAAACGGATAAAGTTTATCGGTCAACTACACATTTTTTCTCCTTTTTTTAAATTTCCTGTAAGAATTTTCATGGGTTTTATAATGAAATTCTTACTTTAACAAAGAAATTCTTAAGAAAACAATCCTATTTAAGGGGCCTTAGAACTAAACTAGAAGGTTTTTTTTGAAAAAGTGAATTAGAGAGACTCTTTGTATTTTAAAAAAAGAACTTCAATAAAAAAGACCGACTTTTAAAGTCGGCCTTTTGGAGAAAGTTTAGTAGCGGGAACAGGACTCGAACCTGTGACCTTCGGGTTATGAGCCCGACGAGCTACCTACTGCTCTATCCCGCGATATGGATTTTCAATATTTCATCTTTAGCTTTCAACTTTCGGTTCATAATGCCGATAGAAATATTGGACTGCAAAGATACAAAGGATTTTAAACCTCACAAGCTAGATAACATTATTTTTTGAACTCTATTTAATCAAAATTCCTTTTGCATCATCCTCTTTAACTATCTTTAAACTATGAACAAAATCCTGAGAAAGATTGCTTATATGCTGCTTACCTTTGGAGCGCTATTTATTATAGCTGCGATTTCTATAAATAGTATCTTAAAAAACAAGCTCGAAAAATTTATTCAGGAAAGGCTGCCGGAAAACTTGGTTCGCTCTTACGATGATATTACCATTGAATCTTTTG
>JAGQYY010000051.1:8122-16649 GCA_020435825.1 Aequorivita sp. | reverse complement strand
TTACAAATGCTTCATTAACCATCAAAAACAAAGAAGACGGCATTAATCACACTTTCATAAATGTTGAAAAACTAAAAATTTCAGACATAAGTTATTGGGACTATTTGCTGAGTGATGAAATTCACGTTGAGGCTATTTCGCTTGAAAACCCAAAAATTGTTTATTACAAAGACAAGCTTAAGCGCCCAAAAGACACTGTTCGCCAAGCAGTAGCAAGAATATACAAACCAATCACTATAAATCGTGTCCTTATAAAAAACACTAAGTTGGCTATTTATGAAAAAGGGGGAGATTCCTTAAAAATTTATTCTGCGGGATTTAACCTTGAAATGAACGAAGTAAAAGTTGACAACGAAACCGTTCTTCAAAAAATTCCTTTTGAATATAAAGATTTTGTGGCTAAAAGCGATACTGTTTTTGTTAAGGTAAGCCCATACGAAAATCTAACTGTTGAAGACCTTTCAATTGAAAATGGGAATGCCCTTTTTAAAAATCTAAAACTTAAAACAAAATATTCCAAAAAAGAACTTTCCAGGATTATACCAAAGGAGCGGGACCATTACGATCTTTCTTTAGAGGCACTCTCAATTGACGGGTTTGATTTTGGCTTTAAACAGAATCGGTTTTTCGCAAAAAGCGAACAAGTTACCTTAGCTCATCCTTCCCTGGAAATTTACAGAGATAAATTGGTAGCCGATGATCCAAAAATAAAACCACTCTACAGTAAAATGTTACGCGATCTGCCTTTTGAACTAACTGTGGATTCACTAAAAATTTCAGACGCTAAAATAATTTACGAAGAAAGGGAAAAACAAGAAAACACGGGTGGCTCCATAAATTTCAAAAATATGAATGTGGCGATTTCAAATGTAAGCAATACGTATGATAGCCCTAAAAATACCAATATAAAAATTACTGCCGATTTTATGGACAAAACTCCCATTTCGGCGGAATGGACTTTTGATGTTCAAAATAAAAATGACCAATTTATTTTTAAGGCAGAGGTAGGACCGCTTGCCGCAAACAGAATGAACAATTTTATCCAGCCAAATTTAAAAGTGAAGCTAGAAGGCCATATCAACAAAACATATTTTACCATTGATGGAAATAACAAAGTCTCAAAAACAGATTTAAAAATAAATTATTCCGATTTCAAAATTATCGTACTCCAAAAAGATGGAAAAAAGAAGAATGAATTTCTTTCAGCAATAACAGACTTATTTATATCAAAAAACAGTAAAAAAGATGGCGATTATTATCGTGAAGGTACAGCGCAAGCCACCCGAGACAAAACCAAATCTGTCTTTAACTTTTTATGGATCAGTGTAAAAAATGCCCTAATTAAAACTATGCTTTGAAGTAAAAGAGTGAATTAATGACTTATCCACTGAATAGCTTCCAACCGCTGTTGACTTGAAAAAATTCTAATCTCTGCGCTACTAAAAAACAACCTCTCTAGATTACTAACAACTTGGAGCCATTTTCGGTCTGTAACCACTGCAACTTTTTCAAAACGATTCCCTGTTTTAAGTTTAAAGGGAATGCTCTTCACAACTGCTTTTAAAGAAATATCTGCATTTACGGTATCTTCAATATACAAATTTAACTTGTCAAAAGCTTCTAACTTTTCTTTCACCTGTTTCTGTATTCTTTCAACTGCAAGATCATCATAGGGACCATCAACAATAAATCCTATAATATTATCGGCAAGTGTAAAAGAGGAGAGCATAGGGGAGTTTTGTTATAAGTTGGCACCTATAAAATTATAAAATAAAAACATACTAACCAATACTGTACGTTGAAAAACCAAAAAGCTCACCATCTTGAAAAGTCACATCAAGCTCGATTGGGTTGCAACAAATTTCACAATCCTCTATATATTTTTGATGCTGAACAGAAGAATCCAGCAACATCGATATTTCTTCCCAGCAATGGGGACATTGAAAAAAATGTTCGTACACGATTGACTATTTTAAAAATTAATTTAGGACAGGGATTCCACAGTCTCCTGAAGCACTTCCCACTCTTCCATCAACTTTTTCAACTTTTTTTTCTTTTCTTGATACTTATCAAAAAAGTGAGGCTTGGCAATGGTTTCCTCATAATTTATAAGCAATTCAGTGTCAATATTTGCAATTTCCTTTTCCAAGGAAGAAATGGAAGATTCCACGTTGCTTAATTTGTTTTTGGCAGATTTCAGTTTTTTCTGAATTTCATACTCCTCACCGGCACTTCTCTTTTCCTTTACTTCAGAAACAACCGTCTTTTTTTCAGCTTCCCGAAGATTTTGAATATTTCTTTGTTCGAGGAAATAATCAATATCACCCAAATATTCCTTGATGTGATGGTCTTTGAATTCGTAAACCTTATTGGTGAGGCCTTGAAGAAAATCACGATCATGGGAAACCAGAAGCAAAGTTCCCTCAAAACTTCTCAGCGCATCTTTCAATACGTTTTTAGACTTTATATCGAGGTGGTTCGTGGGCTCATCCATCACCAAAACATTGAAAGGCTGCAACAACAGTTTTGCCAGAGCCAAACGGTTTCTTTCGCCCCCACTCAGCACGCGTACAAATTTTTCAACCTCATCTCCACGGAAAAGAAAAGACCCCAAAATATCACGAACGCGGCTTCGGTTTTTTTCGTTGGCTGCATCAATCATCGTGTCGAGCACCGTTTTGCTTCCGTCCAGGTAATCAGCTTGATTTTGGGCAAAGTAGCCTATCTGCACATTATGTCCCAAAGCGAGTTTTCCATCGTGCTCAATTTCACCTACAATGATTTTTGCCAAAGTAGATTTCCCCTGACCGTTTTGGCCAACGAAAGCAATTTTGCTGTCACGATCCACCAAAAGGTCCACGCCGTTCAAAACATTTTTTTCGCCATAGCTTTTTGAAATATTTTCGGCTTCAATCACTACTTTGCCAGGCGTAATTGAAACGGGAAAACGCAACGTCATTACACTGTTGTCATCCTCATCTACTTCAATACGGTCAATTTTATCCAGTTTTTTTATGAGCGACTGGGCCATTGTGGCCTTACTGGCTTTTGCACGAAATTTATCAATCAGCTTTTCGGTCTGCTCAATCTGTTTTTGCTGGTTTTTTTGTGAAGCCAATTGCTGCTGGCGCAATTCATTACGAAGTACTAAATATTGTGTATAAGGTTTGTTGAAATCATAAATCTTGCCAAGCGAAATCTCAATTGTACGGTTCGTTACATTATCTAAAAACATTTTATCATGGGAAACGATCACAACAGCGCCAGCGTAGCCTTTTAAAAATTCCTCCAGCCAAAGTATGGACTCAATATCCAAATGGTTAGTTGGCTCATCCAATAATAGAATATCGTTGTTTTGGAGCAATAGTTTTGCAAGTTCAATACGCATACGCCAACCTCCTGAAAAAGTTTCAGTAATTTTCGTGAAATCTTCCCGCTGAAAACCCAAACCCTGCAAAATTCGTTCAGTTTCGCCTTGGTAGTTGTAACCCCCATGGATTTCGTACTGGTGCTGCACCTCGTTTAAATCTACCATCAATTGATGATAACTATCACTTTCATAATCGGTACGCTCCGCTAGTTGGGTATTTATTTCGGCAAGCTGCTTTTCGAGTCTTTTTATCTCTGTGAAAGCTTCATAGGATTCTTCTAAAACGGTTCTTCCTTTTTCAAAATCAATATCCTGTTTTAAAAAGCCAATGGATACTTCCTTATCGGTCGCTATTTGCCCACTGTCGTATTCCTGTTCTCCAGCAATTATTTTCAGAAGTGTTGATTTGCCCGCGCCGTTCTTGCCTACCAAACCTACCCTGTCTCCAGGTTTTAACTGGAAGGTTATTTTCTCAAACAAATAGTCGCCTTGAAAGGAAACCGATAAATTGTGGATATTGACCATTATAAAACGCTAAAATTTCTGCAAAGATGCTTAATTTTGCACTGCTAAAAAAACCGATGATGCAATTACTTAAAGGCTCCAAACTCTACAGTATTTTTACGGGAACTTGTCCCGTATGTCATGAAGGCGAAATGTATTTGGAAAAAAATCCTTACAAAATTTCCAAAATCATGAAAATGCACGACCATTGTAGCCATTGCGGTAAAAAATTTAAAATTGAGCCTTCATTTTTTTTTGGAGCAATGTATGTCAGTTACGGAGTTGGCGTGGCAATTGCTGTTGCCGCATTTATCATTTCATACTTTTTTATTGGGTTGGACAAAAATTATACTTTTCTCTTTTTTTTTTCATTATTTTAACCTTGATTATCTTATTTCCTCCTATTGTTAGAGTTTCCAGGAATATTTGGATAAACTTTTTTGTTAAGTACGATAAAAATAAAGCGAAGCCTTAAAATTTCAGGATTTACATTACCATCCTTTGAATGTCCATTTCTTGAGGAAGGGACTCTTCGTCTTCCAAAAAATTAAAAAGAATTTCTGAGAGCAATGGCGCCATTAAAAACCCGCGCGAACCCAGACCATTGAAGAAAACAAGGTTCGGATTCTCTGCTAAACTTCCCAGTAAGGGCCTGTGATCTTTGGTAGTAGGCCGTACTCCTGCGGTTTGACCGACTATTTCAAAAGGACAATCAATAAATGTTTTCAAATTCGAAAGAATTTCCCCTTTCGCAGCTTCAGTTGTGTTTGGACCATAATCATCTCGGCTGTAGGTTGCACCCACTTTGTATTTATTGTTTCCCATTGGGATAATATACATTGGACCTTTTAAAAGCTCCTCTAAATGCAGATCTGGAGCTTTTATAATAATGTATTCACCTTTGTTTGCTATGATAGCCTGTTTCGGGAAAAAGGGATTGTCAATCACTTTCGAACCTTCGGCAAAGATGATTTTTTTTGCTGAAATGTTTTTATAAATCACTCCGTTGTCTTTTTGTACAACGTCTTTGTATTGAAAGACTTCAGCAAGCAAATTGTTTGTTTTCAAAAGAAGATTTCGATATTCTGAAAGTAAGATATCGGTTTGTATTTGGGCTGTTCCCAAAACCTTTCCGAAACCGAAGGGAGCATCAACAGATGGGTTTGTATTCTTTAAGAATTCGGCAGAAAGAAATTGCTGGAGTTCATTTTTATCACTTGCCACTGACCAATTGTTCTGTTCTTCCACACTTTTGAAAACTCTTAAGATTGGCGTTTCTGTAAATATTTTCAGATTAAGTTTTTCAGAAAGTCCAGTATAAAATTTTACTGCGAAAGGGAAAAATACTGAAGCATTCCAAGCCGCCGTAAAGCGCTTAAGCACTGTTGGGTTAAAAACGCCACCAGAATTTGCAGTTGAGCCCTGTACACCGCTATCAATCACTAAAAAACTTTTATTGTACTTGCTTAGTTGTTCGCACAAGCTTATTCCCGCAATGCCGAGCCCAACTATTATATAATCTTTTTCAATCATCAAATTATTTTAAAATAAAAAACCCTTCAGTTTCCAATATGGAACGTGAAGGGTTTTCTTCAAATTGTGGCCTTATAAACTAATTAATAATTCCACAGATCTATTTCAATATTACGAATCTGTTCTTTGATACGATCAGACTCCAACAATTGCATAAGCGCATTGTCGTTAATATAATTTTTAACATCTCTATCACCCTGAACGTTGTCTTCTTTATAAATAACAGCGTTAAAACGTCGCGAATTTAACAAGTGGTCATAAGAAATTGGTTGCGAGGTATTTTTTCTATTGAATGCCTTTGCTTCATGCAAAACCTCACGCGCTCCTGGAAACCAAACCCAAAAAAGTTCAACTTTAGAATCGATACCATCATCAGGGAATGCTTTGGAGCGGGCTTCATTAGCTACTGGACAAATTCCCAACATACGGTATTTCAGTTCGCCTTGGCGTTTGTCTAAATACCAATAGCCTCTAATGTGCCATTCTTCAATATCTCCCGCATCCAGTGAAAACTTACGAACATATTGTTCATCTACTGTTCCTTCGGCGTTGTATTGCTCGATACCTAAATCTGTAGTATCACTATAAACCAACGATGCTTCAATATCTTGTAAGGTACGTTTTTCAGTAAAGTATGAATCTACATAAACATTTTCAATCTTTCCGTTTTTAATGTTCTTTACCAAAACATCGTAAAGGGAACGTCTATCTGCGCCAATGTTGTTTGTATCTATAGGGTAATACAAAGGAAAGTTGACTCTTTCATCAAGGTCAATTATTTCCCAAGTTGTTTTAGACCACAACACATCGCGATCATCTGTGTAGCCATAAGGCAACGGCTCATCATTATCATAGGCAATCTGCGCTTCGGTCTTTTTGCCTATCTCCTCAGGAGTTTTGGCATTAAGGATGTTTAACTGCGCATTTGCAGCAGTAACAGCACCTAATCCAAAAACAAATAAAACAACATTTTTAAAATTCATACCGATAGGGGTTTATATACAAATATTAGTTTGTCAATTCAATAATTACAGGAGAAATCTTTTTCAATTTATAACCTGAATTTCCTGAAAGGTTTGCATTTATATCAAAAATTTGAACTGCATCACCACGCTGAGCTCTTCTTAAGGCACCTTTTGCAGCTGAATCCAATCTTGTTCCGTTTACCTTAACTGTTGGTTGTCCCGAAACTTTAAAACTAAATCCAGTTACATTTATATTCAATTCGAAATCAAAATCTTGCAATATTGCAGAAACAGTTGAAATTTCAAGACCTCCACGCTCCATACGCACAATTCCGGTCTCACCGCGAATGGCACCCACAGGCGCAGGAATGTCCTTGATACGGAATTCAGCAGGAGTTCTAACTCCTGTTCCATCAGGCAAAGTTCCGCTTGCAGTAATTGTAACTGTTCTTCCAGCTCCTGGACGCATTACATATTTACTGCCCGAAACTTTAGAAAGACCAGTTGCAGATGCATTTACCTTATTATCCGGAATACCCGGGATGGAAACTGTCATCGGGTTATCAACACCACGGTAAACGACATTCATTTTATCGGCAGCAATTACTGCAGAATTTGGTTTTGAAATGGTTGAAAAACCTAAATCTACGGGTATTTCAGTATCTTTTCCTTCTTCTGTAAAGATAAGGTTTCCTTCAATCTTATGGTCTCCGGGAGAACCTGCCGAGATTTTAAGCATAACCTTACCATTTTCAATGGCATATTGATCCTCAGATAAGGGTCGTCCATCCAATGTAAGTTCTACACGGTTTGGCTTTGTATTAGGGTCTTTACGACCCAAAACAATCCCGCCATCAAAAGCTTCGCCCGCATAATACGCAGTTTTGGTAGATTCCAAAAGTGTGTTATACTGCGTAAACGATAATGCCGCCGCTTGTTGTCCTGCAAGATACTTGGAAAGCAGTTCGCTGTTCACAGTTTTAATATCGGCCTGCATCTGGGTAAGCTTTGTCATGGATGCGATCATCGGGAAACCTTCAAAGTTGTAATTTAACCAGGCAACTTTATTGCCGTCTCTATTGGTAACCTCTGAAGTTGAAAAATTGGTCTCTACAAACGATTTAATATCGGGGTAATCATTGCCCAAAACACCCAGCATAGCAGTGCGGTACCCATTTACTTTATCCAAAAACTCCTGCCCTTCCGGCTTGTACTTGTCGCCAACAAAAAATAGGTTGTTAAGGTAGTCTGCCTTATCCATTACTTCATAATCGGTTGGATCCTTAACAGTACCCAACATATTTGATTTTAAGGTAGCAAGGTAGCTGTCAAAATTTCCGGAAATCTCCTTTATCTGATTGGCCTTTGTCAATACTGCCCCGTATTGTTCGGGTTGTTCAACGGCTTTCGTTTCCAAGCTGGCCAAGAACGCATCGTTACGCTGTTTGGTAGCCTCGTTTGCCGTAGCAATTTTATCGTTCAGTAATCCAAAGGCAGATAATACTTCTTTGGACATATTCAGTGCAAGCATCGCGATGAAAACCAGATACATCAGGTTAATCATCTTCTGCCTTGGGGATAGTTTTCCTCCTGCCATTTTTATTCTTTTTTAAAGATTAATAATTAAGGTGAAAACCTATCTTAGTTTCTATTGGTCATTGCGGTAAGCATACCTCCGTAAACACCATTCAATGAAGAAAGGTTGGTAGCCAAATGCTGCATTTGTTGTTTTAGTTGGTCAGCGTTATCAGCAATCGCCTGATTTGCTTCAGTTTGACGGCTTGTTGACTCAATCTGTACTTTGTACAGACTGTTCAATGAATCCATTTGGGCTGCTGCAAGCGCCATTTCTTCGCTATACTTTTTAGTAGAGTTCATGGCCTCTGCAGTAGGAGCCATGCTTTTGGTAGCACCCTCAAAAGAACGGATGCTTGTAGAAAGGCTGTTCATCAACTCTGAATCGATACGTGCTTCTTTAAGCATTTCGTCTAATTTTTTTGACAAAAGTCCTTGTGCATCTTCCGGCTCTTTTTTCTTTCTGTCCTGCATTGCACCACCAGCCAATTCAGGATAAACCAAAGACCAATCCAAATCGTCATCTACAGGCTCGAAAGCAGAGATTGCGAAGATAATTGCTTCGGTAATAAGTCCAACG
>JAGQYY010000051.1:0-8023 GCA_020435825.1 Aequorivita sp. | reverse complement strand
GCCCCAAGGCCGTAGGCCATATTAAATAATTTTTTTGATGATCTTGATTGTGCCATAATACTTAAATTTTTAATTGAGAGTTTTTGATTAAGGTTATTTTTATTTAGTAAATAAGGGAATATTTAGCGAGCATCGCCAAAGTTTTGGTTAAGGACAACATCTGTTCCCATGTAATCCTGTACAGTCCTGAAACCGATATAGCTTCTGGCGGAATCTGCATATTCGTAATCACGGGTACTTACTTGTAAGAAATACGCAACATCTTTCCAAGAACCACCGCGTACTACTTTGCGCATATTGTCAGGATCGTTCACGTTTGGATTCATAGTGGAAGTGTAGTCATAAGAAGCGGGATCATACGAAGAAGCCACCCATTCTGAAACGTTTCCTGCCATATTGTAGAGGTTGAAATCATTAGGCTCATAAGATTTAGCCTCGACCGTATATAAAGCTTGATCTGCGGCATAATCTCCTCTTAAAGGTTTAAAGTTTGCCATAAAACAACCACGATCATTTTTAGCATAAGGACCACCCCAAGGATAAGTTGCCGATTCCAGACCGCCACGTGCGGCATATTCCCACTCTGCTTCACCGGGAAGACGAAATGAGTTTACAAAATTTTGCTTTTTTGATTTTTGGTATGAGTTTTTATATAAAGTTCTCCATGCACAGAATGCCTTTGCTTGCTTCCAGCTAACACCAACAACAGGATAATCGCCATAAGCTTCGTGCCAGAAATAATCGTTGTGCATTGGCTCGTTATACGAATAGTTGAAATCCTTAATCCATACTGTAGTATCTGGATAAATATTCAATTCTTCTTTTTTGATGAAATCTTTGCGTCGTTTAGTTTTGTCTCTTGCTGCAGATTCAATATCCATATAAGTATATTGGAAATTCAATTTGCTAACATCAATAGTTCTCTGACCGTTGTACGCTTCTTCAGTAGGGATGTACATTGTATCCATTACTTCAGAATAATATTCGTCAGGATATTCTGAGGTGTCCCAAATTATATCTACTTTGTCGTTCAATTTTCTTCCGGCGTAATAATCTTCACCCATACCGAAATAATTATCATACATATATTGCTGGTAAGGTGTCATTTCCTCATTTTCTTGGTCAACGAATGCAAATTCACCCACACCACCATCTCCAGGGGTTGCTCCAACTTCATCGGCCATAATGGCAAGACGCAATCTTACTGTAGAATCACGCACCCAATTAACAAATTGGCGATATTCAGAATTGGTTATTTCAGTTTCGTCCATATAGAATGAGCGCACGGTAACCGTCTTTGTTGGTGCATCATTCACAGCAACAAAATCGTCATCACTTTTACCCATGATGAAAGATCCACCTGGGATAAGCGTCATTCCGTAAGGCTTTTGAGGATACCATTTTTTACCTTTTGCCCCAACCAGTTCTCCCCGGTCTCCGGAGTTACAACTGAACAAAAAGGCAACGATCGCAGTTAATGCAATAAACTTCTTCATAGGTATTTAGGTTAAATTTCGAGATTCAAGGGCGTAAACCTATCTATAAAATTTCAAAAAAACAATTTTTTTTTGAAAAACCCTTGATCCCCGTTTTTACTTGTGTTGTTTGATTATACTTCATTTTTGTGGCGGGCCTTTAACCACCGTTCAGGAATTTCCTGATTGCATGCACCCAAATATTCGCCATAAGTGCAAGGTAATAACGTTCGTCTTTTTAATTTATTATTAACATTTGAAATAAAAGGCAAAACAATCCACCATCGTTCGGTTTTATTGCTTTTCTTAAATTCCAAAACTTCGTCCTCTACTGGTACTTTATAGGTAGTGAAGAGGTTTTCGTTATCAAAATCGTCGTCTTCAACCCTAAAATTATATCCTTCAATAAAATACCAAAATATTTGTGCGACAAGCATTGCGCCGCTCTTACTTTCAATGGAATCGCTCAATTCATAAACGCCAAAAGATTTCACTTTATTGCTGATGCCGGCATATCGGGAAATAGCACAAATTTCACGTCCATCAAAACCATTGGGGCTGTCATTGTTTTTATAACTTAATTCTGCGCTTTTTATTGCGGTAACATCTAATGTTACCATATCAGCATCTCTCATTATTGGTTCAACCACAGTAATATCTGCGGAAACTTCACCTAACCTATATGCATCAAAAAACAATTTGTCCATCAAGGCTATTTCCTGTGGTGCATTGAAAAAAGACTGATAGCCCAGTGTACTATAATTAAAAAGATTGTAGGGTTTGTCCACCACCATTTTTCCGATATATGATTTATTGGATATAGGCAATTCTGCATTTCCAAGATCAAAGCGGTTGTCAATATTAACTATATTAACCATTTCGCCTATTCCGTCATAAGCACGGTATTGCACATAGGCCATATCCTGACCACCTCCAAAAATGAGCGGGGTAATATTTTTTTTGAGAAGCGCAGCTATAACTTCTTTAGCAGCAAAGCGAGTATCTTCGGCCGTTTCACCTTTTTCAATATCGCCAAGATCAATTATTTTATAATTCCAGTTGCCGGGATATAAAGAATATAAAGCTTTTCTATATGCATCAAATGAAATCTCAGCTCCAATGAAATTAACATCGGCTCGGTTTTCCTTAATCCCAAGAATTGCAAACTTAACGTTTTTTAAATTTGGTAATTCCCCTGATTTGGCATGAACATCAATCTGTTTTCCCAAAGTTCCGAATGGCAGAACTTCTCTATGGGCCAATACTTTTTTAGAAACTGGGGATAAAAACTCTATCATTATTTTTTCTTGGCTGTAGCTTTTTTCTTAGTTGTGGTTTTCTTTTTGGCTGCTGCTTTCTTTTTCGGGCTTTTATTATCGAGCAAATCTTTTGCTTCTTCCAAGGTTATTTTATCTGCTTTGGTTCCTTTGGGCAATTCAACCTTTGTTTTGCCTTTTATAAGGTTGAAACGTCCCCAACGTGCTTTTTCAATGCGAATTTTTTCTTCAGGCCATTCGTTGATGAGCTTTTCGATTTCTTTCTGTTTCTTGTCTTCAATCAGTTCCTTCACATCATCTTTTGAAAGATTGTCAAAGTCATACTTTTTGTTCACGTTAATGAACATATTGTTCCATTTTATGAATGGCCCAAAACGCCCAACTCCTCTTTGAACGGGTAAATCCTCATACATATATATAGGAGCATCGGCTTTTTTCTTTTCTTCTATCAACTCTTTTGCAAAAGACATATCCACATCCAACGGATCCATTCCTTTTGGAAGTGAAATAAAGGTTTTCCCGAAACGGACATAAGGGCCAAAACGGCCGTTGTTCACTTCAACTTCTTCTTTTTCAAAAATTCCCAAAGTCTTCGGAAGTTTAAAAAGATCCATCACCTCCTCAAAAGTAACCAAGTGTAATTGTTGATCTGGGCGAAGGCTTGCGAACTTTTTCTCCTCATCATCTGGCGCGCCAATCTGTGCCATTGGACCATATTTTCCGAGGCGAACCAAAACGGTTTTCCCGGTTTCGGGATCTTCGCCAAGAATACGCTCGCCGCTTTCGCGGTCGGCGTTTTCCTCAACGTGCTCTACACGCGGATGGAATTTTCCGTAGAAATCCTTCATCATCTTTGTCCACTCCTCTTTCCCTTCTGCAATGTCATCAAAATCCTGCTCAACCTTGGCCGTAAAATTGTAATCGAGAATATTCTCGAAATGTTCTACCAAAAAGTCGTTCACGATCATTCCAATGTCGGTGGGAACCAGCTTCCCTTTATCCGAACCAACGGTCTCGGTCAAGGTTTTATCTTTAATGTTTCCCTTTTGAAGCGTAAGTTGAAGATACTTTCGCTCCACGCCTTCCACAGTCCCTTTTTCAACATAATTTCTGCTGATAATGGTAGAAATAGTCGGCGCATAGGTTGAAGGTCGGCCAATGCCAAGTTCCTCCAGTTGTTTTACCAGTGATGCTTCCGTGTATCTATATGGCGGACGCGTAAAACGTTCCGTAGCTGTGATGTAATTATTTTGAAGTGAATCGCCATTCTTCATGTTCGGCAACATGCCCTCCTGCTCCTCCTCCTCAAAATCGGTTCCTTCCAAATACACTTTTAGAAAACCGTCAAACTTTATCATTTCGCCATTGGCGGTGAAATTTTCGGAAACTTTTTCCTTTGAAAGCACATCAATTTTCACATTGGTCCGTTCCAATTGCGCATCGCTCATTTGAGAAGCCAAGGTTCGTTTCCAAATTAAATCATACAAGCGCGCTTGGTCGTGATCGCCAGAAATAGTGTGCTTTGACATATCTGTAGGACGAATAGCTTCGTGCGCTTCCTGTGCGCCTTTGCTTTTCCCTTTGTAGTCTCTGGGTTTGCTGTACTCTTTTCCGTAGGAAGATGCAATTTCTTTTTGAGCTGCGTTTTTTGCGTCGTTGCTCAGGTTGACGCTGTCGGTACGCATATAGGTTATAAAACCGGCTTCATACAAACGCTGAGCGATTGTCATTGTTTTTCCAACTGAAAAATATAATTTCCGCGCTGCTTCCTGTTGCAAGGTTGAAGTGGTAAAAGGTGCTGCCGGACTTTTACTGGCAGGCTTTTTTGTTAAATCTGAAATTTTGTAGGAAGCGCCCAAATTCTTCCGAAGAAACTCGCGTGCTTCTTCTTCAGTATCAAAATTCTTCGGAAGTTTCGCTTTAAATTTATTTCCTTCGGAAGTAGTAAATTCAGCATCAATCCTATAGGAACCTACGGGTGCAAAAGCTTCTATTTCACGTTCGCGCTCCACAATCAATCGCACGGCAACGGATTGTACGCGGCCCGCGGAAAGTCCGCCTTTTACTTTTTTCCAAAGCACAGGTGAAAGTTCGTACCCAACCAAACGGTCCAAAACACGGCGCGCTTGCTGTGCGTTTACCAAATTATAATCAATTTGACGCGGATTTTCAATGGCCTTTAAGATTGCTGTTTTAGTGATTTCGTGAAAAACAATACGCTTGGTTTTGTTTTTGTCCAGCTTCAATTCTTCTGCCAAATGCCACGCAATGGCTTCACCTTCTCGATCCTCATCACTCGCCAACCAAACCATTTCTGCTTTTTTGGAAAGAGCTTTCAACTCAGTCACGAGCTTTTTCTTATCGCTGCTCACTTTATATTTAGGTGTAAAATCCCCTTCAACATCCACGCCCAATTCCTTGGACGGAAGGTCCGCAATGTGCCCAAAACTGGAGGAAACCTTGAAATCTTTCCCAAGAAACTTTTCAATGGTCTTTGCTTTTGCCGGGGACTCAACTATCACTAAATTCTTTGCCATATCCTATATTGTTATGACTGCAAAAGTATATGAATTTTTTAATACGAAACTTTTTCATATTAATTTTAGTCTAAGCAAACACCAAATTAAGTCTAAATATCTAAAGAGAATTTACAACTGTTTCTCCTTGAATAGCTTCATCAAAACCAATGGTTTCCTTATAAAAATAATACATTGGGATATGGGTAAAAAAGGCGGTAGCCAAAAGCCCGATCCCACATAAAATAATTCCCAATTGGGCAATCAAAGAAGATACGATTACCAACCCGAATACGATTAACCAAAACCTATTGCCCAATTTGAAACCTGCCTTTACAATTTCAGAAACGGAAAGCTGTGGATTGAAGGCAAAAATAACGAACATAAGTTGCAATGGCACCATTACATAAAATATAGGCAGGTAACATAAAATTGCAGCTAACAATGTGATTCCAAATACAGCAAGTGACAATACAAGTATCTTTTGAAAATGATTTTTTAAATACACAAAATATCCTCCAATTTCCGCAGGAGTTCCTGTATCTGCTTTTTTACAAACCTGGAAAAAGTGGGCGGTTATAGCGTAGGCAATGGTTTGAATGAGTATCATTATCACTAAAAACGCAACAATATAAACCGCTATCCAACCCACGGAATATTCTAAAAATGGGTTGAAGTCTGGCTGACCACCATTCGCATTAGCTTTAATCATAATAGTTATAAATGGAATGTAAATCACAACTAATAATGGTAAAATAACTGCCATGGTCACCAATAAATGTAACATTCCTTCTACCCATATTTTTTTGAAAAGGTCAAAGCTTTTGGACAAAATAGCACCAAAATCAGGCGATTTGGCGGCTTCAATTTTCTGAAAAATCTGTGGTTCCATATTTCTTTATAATTTGGTTAGTCCACAAATCTATAAAAAAGAAATCTGCCACTTTGTCACCATTGCTTAAAATTGTATCTTTGTTGGTTCAATGGCTAAGTTATTGACACGATTGCTATTTTAAATTTTTATGGAAAAGATTATTGACGAAAGCACACAAGGAAACACGCTAACGCTGGAAGCGCGCGAAGGCAATTCCCGAAAACTATATATTGAAAGCTACGGTTGCCAAATGAATTTTAGCGACAGCGAAATTGTAGCTTCCATTCTTGCGGACCAAGGTTTTAATACTACAAATTCACTCGAAGATGCCGATTTGGTTTTGGTAAACACTTGCTCCATCCGCGATAAGGCCGAGCAGACCGTTCGCAAACGTCTTGAAAAATACAACGCCGTAAAGCGCATCAACCCAAAAATGAAAGTAGGCGTTCTTGGCTGTATGGCAGAACGTTTAAAGGAAAAATTTCTTGAAGAGGAAAAAATTGTCGATTTAGTGGTTGGCCCTGATGCCTACAAAGACATTCCAAATTTGCTGAAAGAAGTTGAGGAAGGCCGCGATGCCGTAAATGTTATTCTTTCCAAGGAAGAAACTTATGGCGATATTTCACCTGTGCGTTTGGGCGGAAATGGCATTACCGCTTTTGTGAGCATCACCCGTGGTTGCGACAATATGTGTACATTTTGCGTGGTTCCATTTACCCGAGGCCGCGAACGCAGCCGCGATCCGCAGAGTATTTTACGCGAAGTGGATGATTTGGCCGAAAATGGCTACAAAGAAATTACACTGCTCGGTCAAAACGTGGACAGCTATTTGTGGTACGGCGGTGGCTTGAAAAAAGATTTCAAAAAAGCTTCGGAAATGCAACAAGCAACTGCGACCGATTTTGCACAATTGCTAGATATGGTTGCGACGGCACATCCAAAAATGCGCATTCGTTTTTCTACAAGTAATCCACAGGATATGCATGAAAAAGTTTTGCACGTGGTTGCAAAACATGAAAATATCTGTAACCACATTCACCTTCCCGTTCAAAGTGGAAGCACGCGTATTTTAAAGGAAATGAACCGCCAGCACACGCGAGAGGAATATATGAAATTGATTGACAGGATTTGGGAAATCATTCCCGGCTGTGCCATTTCACAGGATATGATTGTTGGCTTCCCAACGGAAACAGAGGAAGATCATCAAGAAACGATGAGTTTGATGGAATATGTGAAATATGATTTCGGCTATATGTACAAATATTCCGAAAGGCCCGGCACTATGGCCGCCCGAAAGCTGGAAGACGATGTGCCCGAAGAAACTAAAAGCCGAAGATTGACCGAAATTGTGGACCTTCAGCAAAAACACAGCGCAATTCGCACCGCGGAATTTTTAGGAAAAACCGTGACTGTTTTAATTGAAAAAGAGTCGAAAAAAAATAAAGATGAATGGAGCGGCAGAACGGAGCATAACAATGTTGCGGTTTTTCCAAAGGAAAATTACAAAGCGGGAGATTTCGTAAAAGTAAAAGTAACCGATTGCACTACGGCGACCTTAATTGGGGAGGCTGTTAAAGTTTGATTTGTTTCAGGTTTCAGGTTTCAGGTTTCAGGTTTCAAGTTTTTAAGTATAAAATTAGGATTAATGGCTACAATAAGGAGATTTGAGGATTTAGAAATTTGGCAGGAAGCCCGAAGATTAGCAGATGTTATTAATAAAATTACTGTTGAAACTGATCTAAAGAGCGATTACAGATTTAAAGCACAAATCAAATCTTCTTCGGGGTCTGTTATGGATAATATCGCGGAAGGCTTTGAAAGAGACGGAAATATTGAATTCAGACAATTTCTTTCAATACCAAAGGGGTCAGTTGGAGTAAC
>JAGQYY010000050.1:16180-18364 GCA_020435825.1 Aequorivita sp. | reverse complement strand
AGATCCCAACAGCCAGATATATGCAATTAAACGATATGATTTTGAAACCGGAAAAACAGAAACCGTAACCGGTGGCCCCGGCGGGGCAGCACGCCCTACCCTTTCGCGCGATGGCAAAATGTTAGCTTTTGTAAAAAGAGTTCGCACAAAAAGTGTATTGTTTATCCAAGATTTGGAAACCGGGGAAGAATGGCCTATTTATGATGCGCTAAACAAAGACCAGCAGGAAGCTTGGGCAATCTTCGGCGTTTATCCCAACTTTAGTTGGATGCCAAATAATAAGGAAATCGTTTTTTGGAGCGGGGGAAAAATCAATAGGATTGATATTAATTCTTTGGGGGTTTCCAACATTCCATTTACGGCAAATGTGAATATAGATTTAGCGGAAACGGTCCATTTCAACAATAAAATTGAGACTGAATCTTTTACTCCTAAAATGATTCGCCACACTGTTACTTCTCCAGATGGAAAATACATCCTTTTCAGTGCTTTAGGGCATTTATATAAAAAAGAATTGCCCAATGGCAAACCACAACGACTCACGAACGCTACCGATTTTGAATTTGAACCTGCCTTTTCACCAAACGGAAATGAAATTGTTTATGTAACCTGGAGCGATTTGAAAAAAGGCGCTATTTATAAAATTTCAGCAAATGGCGGAAATCCTGTAAAATTAACTTCTACTAAAGGAATTTATAGAACTCCCTCCTTCTCTCCCAACGGAACCCAAATAATTTTTAAAAAAGAAAGTGGAAATACCGATCAAGGTTTCACTTTTACAAAAAATGATGGAATATATATAATGAATGCCGACGGAAGCCGCGAAACATTTGTTGTTGACAAAGGAGAGTATCCTATGTTCAGTAGCGATGGAAAACGAATTTTTCTGCAAACAGGAGGAACCTATTTTGGGAATATTGAGAAAAAACTCATCAGTGTAAATCTGCAAGGCAACGATGAAAAAATACACATCACTTCAAAATACGCAAACCGATTGGTGCCAAGCCCCGATAACCAATGGATTGCCTTTACGCACCTCCACAAGTTATTTGTAGCACCACTTGTGCTAAATGGACAAACCATTGATCTTGATGACAAAAGTAAATCTGTTCCCGTTTCGCAATTGGCCAAAGATGCGGGCATCAACATCCATTGGTCGCCAAACAGTCAAAAAGTAATGTGGACCTTGGGCGATGAATATTTCAGTAATGAACTGAAAAACAGGTTTACTTTTTTGCCAGGTTCTCCAGAGAAAGTGCCTGAAATAACATTGACCGGAACAAAAATCGGCTTGCAAGCACCCGTGGATAAGCCCAACGGAAGGATTGCTTTTACCAACGCGCGAATCATTACAATGGAAAATGACAACGTAATTGAAAACGGGACCATCGTCATTAACGGCAACAAAATAGAAGCAATTGGTGAAACCAATAAGGTTTCTGTGCCTTCGGGAACAAAGGTTTATCCTGCAACAGGAAAAACTATAATGCCCGGAATGGTAGATGCCCATGCGCACGTTGGAGCTTTCAGATATGGATTGCCATCACAGCAGTATTGGCCTTTTATGGTGAATTTGGCTTTTGGCGTAACCACATCTCACGATCCTTCTGCAAATACCGAAACTGTTTTTACGCTTTCTGAACTTCAAAAAAGTGGTGGATTAGTGGGTCCGCGATTGTTTTCCACAGGTTTTATCCTTTACGGGGCCGACGGCGATTTTAAAGCAGTCATCAATAATCTTGAAGATGCCCGAAGCAGTATTCGCCGTACAAAAGCATTTGGAGCAAAAAGCGTAAAAAGTTACAATCAGCCGCGAAGAGATCAACGGCAGCAAGTGCTTCAAGCTGCCCGCGAAATGGGTATTAATGTTGTTCCTGAGGGTGGTTCTACTTTTTATCATAATATAACCCAAGTTATTGACGGTCATACTGGCATCGAGCACAACATTCCCGTGGCACCTGTTTATAAAGATATTCTTGAAATTTGGAGCAAAAGTGGCTCTGGCTACACACCTACCCTAATTGTAAATTACGGCGGAATGAATGGGGAATTCTATTATTATGAACGGGATAACGTTTGGGAAAATAAAAAACTGCTAACATTCAGCCCAAGAAGTATTATTGATAGCCGTTCCCGCCACAGAATGAAAACACCACAGGAAGAATATAAAAATGGGCATATTTT
>JAGQYY010000050.1:9729-16081 GCA_020435825.1 Aequorivita sp. | reverse complement strand
AGTTTCTGAAACCGCAAAAAGTTTGAGCGATGCAGGAGTGAAAGTAAATATGGGCGCGCACGGACAATTACAAGGCTTGGGAGCACATTGGGAAACCTGGATGCTGCAACAGGGCGGAATGAGCAATTTGGAAGCCTTAAAAGCAGCCACAATTAATTCCGCTGAATATATTGGTGCTGGTGAAGATATTGGTTCGCTGAAAGAAGGAAAATTGGCCGATTTAATTGTGATGGACAAAAATCCATTGGAAAATATTGAAAATACCCAAACCATAGAAATGGTTATGATAAACGGCAGATTGTATGACACGGAAACGATGAATGAAATTGGTAACCACCCAAAAGAAAGGCTTCCTTTTTTCTGGGAAATGGACAAATACAACCAAGCTTTTCCTTGGCATCAGGAAACCCATGGCTTTATGGATGGAGGTTGTAGTTGCCATTAAAATAAAAAAGCCCTTAGTGGGGCTTTTCATTTATAATTCATTTAAAAATGAATTACATTTTTGGCATCAACACTTTATCAATAGTATGAACAACACCGTTTGATGCTTCCATATCAGCACTTGTTACGGTAGCTGTATTTCCTTTAGCATCTTTAATCATTACTTTACCATTCTTTTCAGATAAAGTAAGGACTTCACCATTCATTGTAGTTACATCCAATTTACCACCAGCTTCTTTAATTTTAGCCATTACAGCAACAGTGTTCATTTTACCTTGAAGCACATGATACTGAAGCAATTTTTGAAGTTGCGCTTTGCTCTCAGGCTTCATCAAGTTTTCTAAAGTTGCTTTTGGTACTTTGCTGAAAGCATCATTAGTTGGTGCAAATACAGTATAATCACCTTCAGCTTTAAGCGTTTGGGCCATATCAGCAGCTTGAAGAGCGCTTACTAATGTTGAAAGATCCGCATTACCCATTGCTTTAGCCACAATTGAATTCGCTTCCATCTCGGCCATTCTTGCTTGGTTATCAGCCTCAACTTTCAGCAAGGAGTCTTTTTCGCGCTCCATACGCATCTGCTCAGCCTTGGCTTGTTCCTCAGCTTCCTTCTTTTTTGAATCATTACAACTGGCGAATAGTAAAGACACTACCGCCATTGACATTACAATTGATTTAAGTTTCATAATAGTATCATTGATTTATTTGAATCAAAGGTATTCCTTGAACCCATAATTTTTTATTAATTCTAATTAATCTTTCGTTAAATTTTTATGAATTAAGCATTATATGAGGTAAATTCATAAAATTTTTCAAATTTGAAATTTAAATTTGATGAAAGTTGTATCTTTAAGAAATTAATTATTAAAAAAATTTAAAAAATGATCAAGTCAAAATACCAGAGTGTTCTGGACTTAGGAGAAAAACTAAACATCCAAAATGGTGATGTAAAAGAAGAAAATGGCCAACTAAAAGTTTGGGGTACCGCAAAGACACAATATGAAAAAAACCTTTTGTGGGATGAAATTAAAAGAATTGGTGGGGAAAACCCAACCGATATTATGGCAGATATAAAAGTGGCCGACACTTCTGTTTATGCGCATCACACAGTAAAAAGTGGAGAAAGTTTGAGTAAAATTGCAAAGCAATATTATGGCAACGCAAACAAGTACAACGCTATTTTTGAAGCGAACAGAGGTAAATTAAAATCGGCAGATCTTATTCATCCTGGCGATGAACTGGTGATTCCAAATATTTAATACTCCGTTAATTATTGAAAACCGCCACGTTTAGATTAAACTGGCGGTTTTTCTATTGAAGTCCGCTAATGTAGCTTCCGTATAAATCTTTGAAGTGTAAGCCATTCCCCAAACTGAATTTGCTCAATTTTTTATTCTCGGCCAATGCCCAAAGAATTACTTCTTTTAAAAAATAGCTGTCCTTTTTGGAAGTTTCAGGCTGATATTTTTCTATCAATTGTTGAAGTGGAATAATCCGATCCAATTCGCTTTTATACTCTTCATCTGAATAGGAATCCAGCAGTTCAAAATCATTTTCCTCAAAAAACCAAGCCACGATTTCGGCATACGGATCTGGGTCACTTGCCTTTGTAAGTTTTTCTATTTTCGGAAATCGTTCTTTAAAAATAGTATTCACTGCATCAACAATCAATTGCTGTGCAACTTGACTTACACCTTCCTGCTCCCCTTCATAAACCAATTCAATTTTTCCAGTGATGGATGGAATTACACCAATAAAATCACCCAATCGAACAGCCGTTTTTTCTTCTCCATTATGCAGTGCTCGCCTTTCAGCAGTGCTTAAAAGGTTTTCAAAAGCCGTAATGCTTAAACGGGCACTCACGCCACTTTTAGCGTCAATAAAATCATTTTCACGGGCCTCAAAACTTATTTGTTCCAAAATATCTTTTGCCAACTCGGGCACATAAATATTAGATTTTGATTTGATTGCTTCTTCGGTTTCCTGTTCCGTAATCGTTCGTGCAGTTTGAATATCTTCGGGATAATGGGTTAGAATTTGAGAGCCAATTCTATCTTTCAGTGGCGTAACAATACTTCCACGGTTTGTGTAATCCTCGGGGTTTGCGGTAAATACAAACTGAATATCCAAAGGCAATCGAACCGCGAAACCACGAATCTGCACATCGCCTTCCTGCAAAATATTGAAAAGTGCCACTTGAATCCGAGGCTGCAAATCCGGCAATTCATTGATTACAAAAATACAGCGGTTGCTCCTCGGAATCATTCCAAAATGAATCACACGGTCATCTGCGTATGTAAGTTTCAGATTTGCAGCTTTTATGGGGTCAACGTCGCCAATAATATCAGCTACCGTAACGTCTGGCGTTGCCAATTTTTCAGAAAAACGGTCGTCCCGATGCAACCAACTTATTGGAGTATCATCGCCTTTTTCGTGCATCAAGTTTTTGGCATAGCGCGAAATGGGTTTGAAAGGATCATCATTAATTTCACTGCCTTCAACCACCGGAATATATTCGTCCAAAAGACCAACCATTTGTCTTGCCAATCGGGTTTTTGCCTGTCCGCGAAGCCCCAAAAGGTTTATGTTATGTTTTGAAAGAATAGCGCGTTCCAATTCTGGAATTACGGTAAGTTCATACCCGTGAATGCCAACAAAAGGCGTTTCTTTCTTCATTATTTTTTGAAGCAGGTTTCTTCGCAATTCCTCTTTGATTGACTTTGGTTCGTAACCTGCTTTTTTAAGATCTCCGAAGGTTTTGATTTTTTCTATATTCATCATTTATCTAATTCTTTTCTTTCTGTTTGTTTCATAATCACTAAAAATCATTTCCCCCAACCCTTTCAAGCCTGTATAAAATGCCTTGCCTTGATTTGCTGCCGTGAAATGTTCCACAAACTGCATTAAATAAGGATCCTCGGCAATCATAAAAGTGGTGATTGGGATATGAAGTTTTCGCGCCTGTGAGGCCATTGCATAACATTTGTTTACAATATAACTGTCAAGACCGTTGCTGTTTTTGTAATAACGACCGTCGGGAAGCTGGATGCAGCTTGGTTTTCCATCAGTTATCATAAAAATCTGTTTGTTTGTATTTCTTTTTCTTCGCAATAAATCCATTGCCAATTGGAGTCCCGCAACAGTATTTGTGTGATACGGGCCAACATTTAAATACGGCAAATCCTTGATTTTAATGGGCCAAGCATCGTTTCCGAAGACCAAAATATCCAACGTATCTTTTGGATAGCGCGTTGTAATAAATTCTGAAAGTGCCATCGCCACTTTTTTTGCGGGTGTAATCCGGTCTTCTCCATAAAGAATCATACTGTGGCTAATGTCTATCATCAACACCGTACTCATTTGGGTTTTGTACATGGTTTCCTCAACCACCAAATCGTTTTCTGAAAGTGTGAAATCGCCCAAGCCGTGATTTACCTGCGCATTTTTAAAACTCTCCGTCATTGAGATTTGTTCCAAAGAATCGCCAAAACGATAATCCCGAAACTCGCCAGCCTGCTCATCGCCCCTGCCCGTTTGTTTGGTTCGGTGATTTCCTGCACCGCTTTTCCTGAGTTTTCCGAAGATCTGTTCCAAAGCACGTTTCCTCAGTGCCCTCTCGGTTTTTTCTGTGATTGCCAAACCTTTTGAACCGTCAATCTTTATTTCTTCGCGCAAATAACCTTTCTTTTTAAGGTCTTCCACAAAATCATCAAGGGTATAATCTTCAGTTGTTAGATTATACTCTTCGTCCAACTGTTTTAACCAGTCCATCGCTTCATCAAAATCGCCTGAAGTGTGGGTTATCAATTCCTGAAAAACCTCAAAAAGTTTATCGAATGGGGATTGGTCCTTAGGCGTATGTTTTGTGAAGATGAATCCGCTTTTGGCTTCCTTTTTATTCATCAGTATAAATTATTTGATAATTTCGGAAGATGGAATGCCCCAATATGCATCTTCGGTGAGTTTATAAATAGTACAAGGACATTTCATAATTTAAAAGTAAAACATTACTTGTTCAAAATAAAGGGCGAAACGTTAAACTACTACCAAAAAAATTATCCTTTCAGATTAGGGGAATAAAATATACAAAACAAAATTCATTAGATTTGTTTTGAAAATCAACAATATAACTTCCAAAACACAACTTTATGAAAAATTTCGGTATAACATTTTCAGCACTCTTGCTTTTTGTTGCGTGTAAAGACACACCAAAGGATGACACCAAAGAAGTTGCTGATGTAAAAACCTATACTATAGAACAATTTATGGGGAACGAAAATGCTTTTGCAAATGGTTTTTCACAAGACAATTCCAAAGTTTTAATAACCAGCAATCGATCTGGCATTTACAATATGTTCACTACTTCTATTGAAGGTGGCGAGCTTACCCCAATTACAAAGTCAGATAGCGCTTCTGTTTATGGTATTTCCTATTTTCCCGATGATGACAGAATTCTTTTCAGAATGGATGGAAACGGGGATGAAATCTTTAAAATTTTTGTGAAGGACAGCAACGGCATTCAAAGACTCACTCCCGAGAAAAATGTTAGGGCACTCTTTCAAAGTTGGGCAAAAGATGGTAAAAGTTTCTATTACAGCAGTAACGAACGCAACCCACAAATGATGGATGTTTATGAAATGGACATTGCCGCCTTTAAACCAAAACTTCTTCTTAAAAATGATGACGCTATGGATTTCGGTGGGATTTCAGCAGATAAAAATTTCATGCTACTCTCAAAATCCATCAATACAAACGACCGCGACTTATTTCTTTTAAACCTTAAAACGAATCAAAAGACGAAGATTAATGAAACATTGAGCAAAAATTCACCCGAGGATTTTTCGCCTGATGGAAAATCATTTTACTACACTACCGATGCCGATGCCGAATTCAGCTATTTAATGAAATATAATATTGAAGACGGCAGCAAAGAAAAGGTTATGGAAAAAGATTGGGACATAAATGCGTTCTACTTTACCCATAATGGAAAATACCAAATTATGTTTACCAATGAAGATGCCAAAACTGAAATGTATGTAACCGAGGTGGCTTCTGGAAAAAAATTGAATTTTCCTGAAATTGATGGGCAGACAATAAATGCCGCAAGTTTTTCGAGAGATGAAACCATGGCATTATTAACCGTAGGAAGTTCACAACTTCCAACAAATACGTATTCGTATAGCATTGAAACTGGAAAGCACCATAAGCTTACCGATGTTTTGAACAAAGAAATAAACCCAGACGACTTGGTGGAAGCTACGGTTGTGCGTTTTAAATCTTTTGACGGACTTGAAATTCCGGCAATTTACTACAAGCCAAAGCAAGCAAGCGCGGCTAATAAAGTTCCCGCATTGGTTTGGGTTCACGGGGGACCGGGCGGCCAATCAAGGCAAGGTTTTAGTTCTTTTATTCAATATCTTGTAAACCACGGATATGCGATCTTGGCAGTCAACAACCGTGGCAGTAGCGGTTACGGAAAGGCTTTTTTCCAAATGGACGATCAAAACCACGGCGATAAAGACCTAAAAGACTGTATTGCAGGGAAAGATTGGTTGGCTACCCAAGATGTAATCGATAAAGACAAAATAGGTATCATAGGAGGTTCTTACGGCGGTTATATGACAATGGCGGCGCTTACCTATGCTCCTGATGAATTTAAGTTGGGCGTCAATATCTTTGGGGTAACCAACTGGATAAGAACCTTAAACAGTATCCCGCCCTGGTGGGAATCCTTCAAAGATGCCCTTTATAAAGAAATGGGCGATCCTAATACGGCAGATTCCGTTCGGTTGAAGCAAATTTCACCCTTATTCCACACCGAGAACGTTACCAAACCTTTAATGGTGCTACAGGGCGCGCAAGATCCACGGGTTCTTAAAATTGAATCGGATGAAATTGTGGAAGGAGT
>JAGQYY010000050.1:0-9632 GCA_020435825.1 Aequorivita sp. | reverse complement strand
GTTAAAAAGAACGGTGTTCCTGTTGAATATGTTGTTTTTGAGGACGAAGGCCACGGCTTTGTAAAGAAGGAAAATGAAATAGAGGCTTACGGAAAGGTTCTGAGGTTTTTGGATCAATATCTTAAAGGAGAAGACCAAACGTCAAAGATACCGGCTCCACGGGAGCAACCGAAGTGAAATAGTAAATTATAAAAAATTCCGTTGCTTTCGGAACGTGGGACAGCTTTTTTCGATATTGGCAAAATAACAAGCAGCTTGACGATATAGCATAACACATTTAAAAGATGTAACCATTATTTAATTGCCGGTGAACCTACAATCTTTGGAGGCAAGAATGAAGAGATGTGAGTCCGTGAGAATTACTTACGATATCAACTATTAAAAAATCTTTCCGAAGAACAAAAAAAACAGACTTTTCAAATTGCAGATAAACGTCTGGTTTATAGAACATTTTACAAAAAAACCAAATTATTATGCTTTGTTCATTCAACTGAAGACACCCTAAACTTTTAAAATACTCTTAAATTATTGCAGTCACATAAAAACTATTGTACCTTTAATTTAAAACTAGTATTAAACCAAAAAAAGTAAATCATGAAAAAAGTTAGTTTAATTTTCAGCCTATTTTCCATAATGGCATTTTTAGGTTGCAAAAATGAAAAAAAAGATATGGAATCTTTAGACGGGATGAACGATACTATCCAAATAGATTCTGAAGACCAAACAAATGAAATTAAGGAAGAAACCAAAACCATTTCCGTTCCAATGGAGTCCAAAAGTGGAAGTGCCGTACAGGGCGAAGCATACTTTTCTGAAGAAAACGGAACGGTAACATTTGAAGCCAAATTCTCAGGTCTTAAACCCGGAATCCATGCAATACATCTTCACGAAAAAGCAGATTGTAGCTCAGATGACGGGAAATCTTCTGGAGGTCACTGGAATCCAACCCATCAAAAACACGGAAAGTGGGGCGATCCTGAAGGATATCATAAAGGTGATATAGGTAATTTTGAAGCTGATTCTGAAGGAATGGGAAAAATTTCTATGAAAACCGACGAATGGTGCATAGGTTGTGGTGATGAAAATAAAGACATTTTGGGCAAAGCCATAATCGTACATGAAGGCACAGATGATTTTGTAACACAACCAACCGGCGATGCTGGAGGTAGAATTGCCTGTGGAGGAATTATAAAATAATTATTTTTCTTCTTTCTTGAAATAAAAAAATGTCGGCAAAATTTGCCGACATTTTTTTTGAAGTTGAAGTAGTATTATTTAAATATGAAGAGCCCTATCATCTGTAGCGGCAAGTGCAGCCTCTTTCACTGCCTCTGCATACGTTGGATGTGCGTGGCTCATTCTTGCTATATCCTCCGCACTCGCACGGAATTCCATTGCTGTAACCGCTTCAGCAATTAAATCGGCAACACGGGCACCTACCATGTGAACGCCCAAAACCTCATCGGTTTTTTTGTCGGAAAGAATTTTTATAAATCCGTCCGTATCGCCACTGGCACGGCTTCTTCCCAAGGCGCGCATCGGAAATTGGCCTACCTTATATTCCACATTTGCATCTTTCAATTGCTCTTCAGTTTTTCCTACCGAAGCAACTTCCGGCCACGTATAAACCACACCGGGAATCAAATTATAATCGATATGCGGTTTTTGTCCGGCAATAATTTCAGCAACCAAAACGCCTTCTTCCGAAGCTTTGTGCGCAAGCATTGCCCCACGCACCACATCGCCGATGGCATAAATATTTTTGATGTTGGTTTGAAGATGGTCATTTACCTCAATCATACCGCGCTCAGTGATTTTCACACCCGCATTTTCGGCTTTCAATCCATCGGTATATGGTTTTCTTCCTACGGAAACCAAGCAATAATCCCCTTTAAAAGTTACTTCTTTATCATTTTTATCGGTAGCGGTAACGGTTACTTCTTTTCCTTTTTTGGAAACTGCGGAAACTTTGTGCGAAACGAAGAATTTCACCCCTTGTTTCTTCATCACCTTCATCAATTCCTTGCTTTGGGCGGAATCCATGGTCGGGATAATCCGATCCATATATTCCACAACGGAAACTTCAGCACCCAAACGGTGATACACCTGGCCAAGTTCCAAACCAATCACACCGCCACCAATAATGATAAGGTGCTTTGGAACCTCTTTCATATTCAAAGCTTCGGTTGAAGTGATAATTCGGTCTTTATCCAGTTTTATAAAAGGAAGCGTTGACGGCTTGCTACCAGTAGCAATAATGGTATTTTTTGCCTCTATGGTTTCTTTTTTCTTACCGTTTGTAATTTCTATATGGGTTGCATCCTTAAACGCACCCATTCCAGTGAAAACATCGATTTTATTTTTATCCATCAAAAAAGCAACTCCTTTGGTGGTTTGATCCACTACGGAGGCTTTCCGCTCGATCATTTTCTTGAGATTCAATTTTATAGCACCCGAAATTTCAATTCCGTGCTCTTCAAAATGCTTCATGGCATCTTCGTAATGATGAGAAGAATCCAGTAACGCCTTGCTCGGAATACAGCCTACATTTAGGCAGGTTCCACCCAAAACATCATATTTTTCAATGATTGCGGTTTTCATTCCCAATTGTGCGCAACGGATTGCCGCTACATAACCCCCGGGGCCCGAACCAATTATTGCTACATCATAAGTGCTCATAAGATATTCCTTTTAAATTGAAATGCAAATTTAACAGTTAAAGATTAGATAGTAAAAGTTATGAACAATAAAGTTTTTGCAAATTTGAAAACTGATTTTAAAAAAGGATGTCCCATATAATTTGACCACTACTTTAAATTTTCGCAAATTTGCTGAACAACCTAAAATCACTATCATGGCTTTTAAACCGGCAGACAAAATTCAGGATTTACAGTACTTTGGCGAATTTGGAGGCGTTAATCCTTCCATTTCAGATTCTTCAACCTATACATTCCTCTCTGCGAAAACGATGTTCGATACTTTTGAGGGAAATGCAGATGGTTGCTATCTATATTCGCGCCACTCTACCCCTTCCAATCTTTATTTAGGGCAAGCCTTGGCAGCCATGGAAGGCACCGAAACCGCAAATGTTGCCGCAAGCGGAATGGGCGCTATTACGCCGGCAATTCTTCAACTTTGCAAAGCGGGCGACCATATAGTTTCAAGTAGAACTATTTATGGTGGAACCTATGCTTTTTTGAAAAACTTTGCGCCCCGATTAAATATTGAAACTTCGTTTGTGGATATTACGAAGCTAGACGAAGTTGAAGCCGCTATTACTGAAGACACAAAAATAATCTACTGCGAAACCGTGAGCAATCCGCTTTTGGAAATTGCCGATATTGAATCACTTTCAAAAATCGCAAAAAAGCACGGCCTGCAATTATTGGTTGACAATACCTTTTCACCTTTGTGCATTTCACCCTCAAAATTGGGAGCTGATGTTGTTTTGCACAGTTTGACAAAATTCATAAACGGAAGCAGTGACACTATGGGCGGCGTAACTTGTGGAACCCAGCAATTTATAGACACCCTTCGCAATGTGAATGATGGTGCAAATATGTTGCTTGGCCCGGCAATGGATAGTTTGCGTGCTGCGTCTATTCTGAAAAATTTGAGAACGCTTCACATTCGTATAAAACAGCACAGTGAAAATGCTCTGTATTTAGCTGAAAAATTTGAAGCTGATGGCTTAAAAACAGTATATCCCGGACTGAAATCGCATACGGGCCACGAGCTTTTCAAGAAAATGATGAATACCGAATACGGTTTTGGCGGTATGCTTACAATTGATGTGGGTGGGATTGATAAAGCCAATGAATTGATGGAATTGATGCAGGAGCGCAATCTCGGTTATTTGGCTGTAAGTCTAGGTTTTTACAAGACACTTTTCAGCGCACCGGGTAGCTCTACTTCGTCTGAAATTCCCGAAGAAGAGCAAAAAGAGATGGGGCTTACAGATGGATTGATCCGTTTTTCCATAGGTTTGGATAACGATATTGAACGTACCTACCGAATGATGCGGAATTGTATGGTGGAAGTTGGAGTTTTATAAACCACTATTTCAAAAAAAAATGAAAGGGAACCGGTAATCTGTTCCCTTTTTTTAATTTGCATAGGTTTTTACAAAATCGTAACATTACATTCCATTTTTAAAATTTCCCTATGCAGAGTCAAGAAATAAAACCCACCGACCCCAAAGATGATCAGGTTGTAGAAAACGTTGAATTGAATATTTGGGAGGCGTTGATCCCTGTTTTTGCACTTATAGGTATGTTGGCATACAATGTTTATACCTACGGAAGCGACGCTTTAAGTGGGTCAAATCAATTTGTCCTTTTGCTTGGTGGAGCGGTTGCAGCTATTGTTGGTTTCTTCAATAAAGTGAGTTTTGAACAAATGCTGGAAGAAGTTGCTGTAAATATAAAATCCACTGCAAGTGCCATTTTGATTTTATTGATGGTAGGTGCATTGGCAGGGACCTGGCTTATTAGCGGAATTATTCCAACTATGATTTATTACGGTTTGCAGGTGTTGAACCCAACCATTTTTTTAGCTGCCTGTGTTATTATTTGTGCAATAATCTCTGTGGCCACGGGAAGTAGTTGGACAACTTCAGCTACGGTGGGTATTGCTTTAATAGGGATTGCAGATGCATTAAATGTTCCTTTAGGAATGACTGCCGGAGCTGTTCTTTCCGGAGCATATTTTGGAGATAAAATTTCGCCGATGAGCGATACAACAAATCTTGCCCCTGCTATGGCAGGAACAGATTTGTTTACTCACATTCGGTACATGCTATACACCACTACCCCAACCATTATAATTACTTTAATCGTTTTTGTGATTATAGGCCTCAATTTGGATACTACGGGGAGCGCTGATACACATTTAATTTTAGCTGCTGTTAATGATGCTTTAAATGTTAGTCCTTGGTTGTTTGTTGTTCCAATTATTGTAATTGGGCTTATAATTATGAAAACCTCTCCATTGATAGCGTTATTGATAGGAACGCTTTTAGGAGGCTTAGCCGCTTTAATTTTTCAACCCGAAATTGTAACTGCAATTGGAGGTGGGACCCATTTAGATTTTCAAACGGCTTACAAAGGAATCATGAACGCCATTACGGTTGAAACTTCAATCCCAACAGAAAATGAAGCTCTCAAAGGGCTTTTCACGGCAGGCGGAATGAGTAAAATGATGGGTACAATTTGGTTGATTCTTTGCGCAATGACCTTTGGCGGTATAATGGACGCTATTGGTGCTTTGGCAACCATTAGCAAAGCTTTATTAAAAATGTTCCATACCGTTTTTGGCCTTTTTGCAAGTACGGTTATTAGCTGTTTAGCATTAAATGTTACCGCTAGCGATCAATATCTTGCTATTGTAATTCCAGGGAAAATGTATGCCAAAGCTTTTAAGGATAAAGGGCTTGCTCCTGAAAACCTTTCGCGAACATTGGAAGATTCTGGTACCGTAACTTCAGTTTTGGTTCCTTGGAATACGTGTGGTGCATACCAAAGCGGTGTTCTTGGAGTTGATACATTGCATTATGCAGGCTATGCTGTTTTTAATTGGCTAAGCCCGTTTATGACTCTTCTTTTTGCAGCATTCCGTATAAAAATAAGACAGCTTTCCGAAGGAAAAAAACTTACTGCTTAAATTGAATTATCTCTCTTTTTTGAATTTTTAAAAGTGGACAACCGCAGTATCTATTTTGCTTATACTTCAATAGAATTTTAAGTATGTTTTACTTTTTATTACTCTCTTAAATGGCTACTTTTGCACAGTCAAAAAAAAAGTAAATTTTAAAAGAAAAACATATGACTTTAGTAGGTAAAAAATTTCCAAACATTGCTGTAAATGCAATTAACAACAAAGGGATAACCCAAAACATAAACATTTTTGAAACCGCAAAAAAAGAAGGCAAAAAAATAGTACTTTTTTGGTATCCAAAAGACTTTACGTTTGTTTGCCCTACAGAATTGCATGCTTTTCAAGCTGCTCTGGGTGAATTTGAAAAAAGAAACACCCTTGTTATTGGTGCATCCTGTGATTCAGCAGAAGTTCACTTCGCTTGGTTAAATACACCAAAGAACAATGGCGGTATTGAAGGGGTTTCTTATCCGATTATCGCTGACACCAACCGCAACCTTTCAAGTGCTCTTGGAATTCTTGACAGCACCAACGAGCATTATGATGAAGAAACAGGTTTGTTAATGGTTGACGGAGATAACGTAGCCTACAGAGCAACATACCTAATTGACGAAGAAGGTACCGTTTTCCACGAAGGTGTAAACCATATGCCTTTGGGCAGAAACGTTTCAGAATTTTTGAGGTTGATTGATGCTTATGCACACGTTCAAAAAAACGGCGAAGTTTGTCCCGCAAACTGGCATGAAGGTGAAACAGCAATGAACGCTAACCGAGAAGGTGTTGCTGACTATCTTTCGCATCATTTAAATTAATCAGAAGTTAAATTATTTGAAACAGTCCTTTTCTTTCCCGAAAAGGACTGTTCTTTTAAGAAGTCTTTTTGAATATAACTAAAACACTTTGTGTATTTTTATATTTCATTAAAAAACAATAACTATGGCATCAATAACACTTGGCGGAAATCCAATAGAAACAACGGGAAATCTTCCTTCTATTGGCTCCAAAGCAGCCGATTTTACTTTAACAAACTCCGAAATGGCTTCAAAATCGCTTTCCGATTATGATGGACAACGAAAAATTCTGAATATTTTTCCTAGTGTTGATACGGGGGTTTGTGCGGCATCAGCTAGAAAGTTCAACGAGGAAGCCTCAAAACTTGATAACACTAAAATTCTTTGCATTTCAAGGGATTTGCCTTTTGCGCAAAAACGCTTTTGCGCTGCAGAGGGTATTGAAAATGTAGAAATGCTATCCGACTTTAAAGATGGTAGCTTCGGAAAAAACTATGGTTTGGAAATCAAGGGCGGTGCATTTCAAGGCTTGCATTCCCGAGTTGTTTTGGTTTTGGATGAAAACAATAAAGTAATATATTCTGAACAAGTCCCTGAAATCGCGCAAGAACCCGATTATGCCTCGGCAATAAAAGCCCTTCACTAATGTGGAATTCATATTTGGGAAAGCGCCTTAAAGGATGCCGCTACGCATTTAAGGGCGCTTTACTTTTGCTCCGCAATGAGGCGAGCATTCAAGTACAGGCTTTTATCGCAATCATAATGGCTTTTGCCGGGTTTTATTTTGAAATTTCAGCAGTAGAATGGATGCTCCAAATCTTTGCAATTGGTTTGGTCATAAGCATTGAAGGGCTAAATACAGCCGCTGAGGAAATTGCAGATTTTGTGCACCCGGATTTTCACAATAAAATCGGTTTTATAAAAGATGTTGCCGCCGGAGCTGTTTTCTTTGCTGCAATAACTGCCATTATTATTGGTTGTATTATTTACATTCCAAAGTTTTATTGAAATTAAAACTTATTTGGAATTTGTTTTTTGTAATTTGAATTTTTCCACATTGATATTTGTATTTTTGCTTAAAAGACAACCGCTCCTTTAATGGCTAAAAAGAAAAAAACAACCACAAACACCCCGCGTAAAAAAATTACTTTTTCGCTATCCAAACAACAAAAAATACTTTTGGGTAGCTTTTTGTTTTTGTTGGGGTTGGCTTTTTTGTTTTCCTTTATTTCCTACTTTTTTACCTGGCAAGCAGACCAAAGTGAAATTGGTCTTTTGGCCGAACGAGAACTGCAAACAAAAAACTGGCTCAATAAATTTGGAGCAAATGTGGCCCACTTTTTCATTTATGACGGTTTCGGTATTTCTGCCTTAATTTTTGGGTTTTTAGTTACGTTAACCGGAATTTATTATTTTTTCGATTACACCAAAAAACAACTTTTAAAATTCTGGTTTTGGGGATTGCTTTTGATGATTTGGATTTCAGTATTTTTCGGTTTCTTCGGAGAAAAGACAACGCTTTTCAGTGGAATTATCGGTTATGAAACCAATGATTTGATGCAGGATTATTTAGGCTTGGTGGGCGCAATGTTGGTGATGATTTTTATATTGATCGTCTATTTGGTCGTGCGTTTAAAACTAACCCCAGAAATGGCTATTGACGCTTTTCGAAGCTCAAAAAAGCAAATTGAATCTGAATTTGTTGCCGATAAAAAAGAGGTGGCAAATGTTGAAAATGATACTGGGGAATACGATGAAGAAGAGGAAGAAGAAATTCCTGAGCCTTATATAGAAGAAAGAATAACTCCCCCTGCTCCTCCTGTAACAGAAAAAATTATTCTGAAATCTGACGTGGAAGGCGATGTTGAAATGGAAGTGGAGCAAGCCCCCGAGGAAGAGGAAATTGAAAATATAAGTGCGAAACTGGTAAAGGATTTTGGAGAATTCGACCCAAAATTGGAATTGGGCAACTATAAATTCCCTAGCATCGAATTGTTGCGCGATCACACCGCTGGCGGAAGCATAACGATTGATCAGGAAGAACTTGAAGAAAATAAAAACCGAATTGTTGAAACCCTAAACAATTATAAAATAGGGATTGCAAACATTAAAGCCACCGTTGGACCAACAGTAACACTTTACGAAATAGTCCCCGATGCCGGAATCCGAATTTCAAAAATTAAAAATCTCGAAGATGATATTGCCCTTTCGCTTTCAGCCTTGGGTATTCGTATTATCGCCCCGATTCCTGGAAGGGGAACCATTGGTATTGAAGTTCCAAATAAAAATCCGCGAGTGGTTTCCATGCGCTCGGTAATTGCTTCCGCAAAATTCCAAAATGCTGAAATGGAACTTCCCATCGCGTTTGGAAAAACCATTAGTAATGAAACATTTGTTGTGGATCTTGCTAAGATGCCGCATATGCTAATGGCGGGCGCCACCGGCCAAGGTAAGTCGGTTGGATTGAACGCCGTGCTCACCTCTTTGCTTTATAAAAAACATCCCGCAGAAGTGAAGTTTGTGTTGGTAGATCCAAAAAAAGTAGAACTTACGCTTTTCAACAAAATTGAAAGACATTATCTGGCAAAACTGCCCGACACCGAAGAAGCAATCATCACAGATACCGCGAAGGTTATCAATACATTGAATTCCCTATGTATTGAAATGGACACGCGTTACGATTTGCTCAAGGATGCCATGGTGCGTAACATTAAGGAATACAATACTAAATTCAAAAACCGAAAACTGAACCCAAATGACGGCCACCATTATTTGCCGTATATCGTTTTAGTAATAGACGAATTTGCCGATCTGATTATGACCGCCGGCAAAGAAGTGGAAACGCCAATAGCACGTTTGGCCCAGCTTGCACGAGCAATTGGAATCCATTTGATTATTGCTACACAACGGCCTTCTGTAAATGTTATCACTGGTATTATAAAGGCAAACTTCCCGGCACGTATTGCTTTTAGGGTAACCAGTAAAATTGATTCGCGAACCATTCTTGACAATTCTGGGGCAGATCAACTTATTGGCCGTGGCGATATGCTTTACACCCAGGGCAATGAACTGACACGTATTCAGTGCGCATTTGTTGATACACCTGAAGTTGCTGATATTACGGAGTTTATCGGCTCACAAAAAGCATATCCCGATGCACATTTGCTTCCGGAATACGTTGGTGAG